>JBPCSC010000206.1:0-3026 GCA_051007495.1 Methylococcaceae bacterium
CAGTCGGTAACGGAAAAACTGAACCAGGCCAACGAGCAAGACCTTGAACTTTGGGGTGAAGCCGTTTTAACGGCGTCCACACTGGAAGCCGTGTTCAGCACAACACGGCATTAACGGATAACGCCGCCACGGATGGCGGCGCATTTCATACAAAAAACCTGCGTAAAGCGGTAAACCACGCGTACTGCTACAGTAATCTGGCAAACATGAGGATTCCGCAGGTACGTATGAATTTGCACCTGCTGCATGGTTTATCCGCCTACATCACCAAACTCAGCTAAAGATCACTCAACAGACCAGGCGTACATTTAGGCCATTTGCACGGGATGAATGTCACTGCAGACGAATATCGACATACGCTTCGTCACGAATACGCCTCAGCCAAAGCTCGGTTTCTTCCTCGACTTTCCTTTTGAATAATTCATCCCTGGCCTGGTTTTTAAGCAGTTCAGCCGTGTCGCTGGATTCCTGCCGCTCCATAACCTGAATTAAATGCCAGCCAAACTGGGTTTGTACCGGTTCGCTGAGTTCTCGAATACCTAGGCGATTCATCGCTTCCTCAAAAGGCGGAACCAAGGCTCCGGTCTGTACCCAGCCTAGATCGCCCCCCTTAATGGCAGAACCTTTATCGTCGGAATGGCCTCTGGCCAACTGGGCGAAATCTTCGCCGTTTTCCAGGCGATGCCGGATACTCAGCAATTTTCGTTTGGCTTCTTCATCTGATAGCACTTCATTGGGTTTCAACAGAATATGCCGGACATGGGTTTTGGTAATACTGGCAACCTGGCTGCCTTTCATTCCCAGTATTTTGATGATGTGAAAACCGCTGGGGCTGCGAATCGGGCCGGCTATCTCTCCCTCTCGCATACCCGGTACGATTTCAGCAAACAGGGAAGGAATTTCAGCCAGTTTGCGCCAACCCAAATCACCGCCATTGAGTGCCTGGGGTGAGTCTGAAGCACGAATGGAGGCCTGTTTGAAATCCAGCCCCGCCTTAATTTGTTCTGCCAGTTTTTCGGCCTTGTCGCGGGCTTGCTGTACATCTTGAGGTGAAGCTGCCTGACGTGTGGCAATCAGTATGTGCCCCAGGTGATACTGGCTGTCCCGCTCCAGACTGGATTGGCCCTGGGTCGCCAGAAAATGCTCCACCTCTTTATCGCTGAGTTTGATCTGGCTATTCACCTGGCTGTTACGTAAGCGTCCAGTGGCGATTTCAGTGCGTATCTGATCCACGAAGCCGGAATAATCCAAACCCTCCTGACGCAATGAATCCCGAAATTCTTCCATGCTCATATTATGGCGCTGGGCAATCTGTTGTACGGCCTGACGCAAGGTTTCATCATCCACCCGAATACCCATCTTATCGGCCAGTTGTAACTGTATTTTGTCAGCGATTAAACGCTCCAGTACCTGTCTTTGCAAAACTTCTTCCGGGGGCAAAGGGGTTTGGTTGCTGCGCAGACTTTTTTTAATGGCATCGACTTTTGATTGCAGTTCAGTCTCCAGTATAACGCCATCTTCCACTACAGCCACGATGCGATCAAGAGTATAAGCCGGGCACACCGGACTGACTAATAGCATCAAACTTAAGCCCAGGCGGCCACTCCAGTTTAAATAATGTATGTATTTCATGTTTAATCGTCCTCGTAGCGGTAACCACTGACACTTCGTTGCAGGAATTGATCGACTTGATCCCCCAGTCGGGTCAGTCCCTTCAATTCCAGTTGCAGGAATATGCCGGTGTTGGAAGTATTATTCCCGGTTTGGGCATTGGTAATGCCATTAAGATAATGCCGACCCAGCACTGTGAGTCGCCAGCAGCAACTTTCCCGCTCAAACCCCAGGAAACTTTCCAGGGTTTTGTCGTCCAGCAATGAGTATTGCCAGCGACCGATGAGATGCCATTGCTGTATGACGGGAATCCTGAACGAAACGTCCGTCAAATCCAGGCTGGTCGTATTTTGATTTTGATTGCGACGGAAGCGGTACGCCAGGTTCAGCAGGTTATTTTTTCTGTCGTCGAATTGCAGGGCTAATTGTCCTCGGTCAATCCGGTCGCGACCGGTATTCCATTGGCCGGAAGATCGGAATGCCCAGTTTTGGCTTAGGCGGCTGTACACATCGGTGATAATGTTTTCCTTGACCTGGGCCGGAGGTATGGTTTCAGACAGGGAAACTCTTGGGTTCTGGAAGTAGAAAATTTTACCTATGCTGGTTCTTAATCGTTCCAGGCCAGTGCTTTCGTCTATGAAGCGGGAAGTAAGCGCGGTTGTGACCTGATTGGCGTCAGAGTAGCGATCGGGGTTAGTGAAGCGGTTATCACGAAATAACTGGTAAAAGGTGAAGTCGTATTCAGTGGTGTCGAATATGGGTAAATTCTTCTGGTTATCATAAGGAACATACAGATAATACAAACGCGGTTCCAGGGTTTGTACCCAGGGTTTTTTATCCAGGTTGAAATCCCGTTCAAAATAAAGCCCGCTGTCTACCGAGGCAATGGGCAGAGTCCTGCTCATTTCGTTGGCCAGGCCTGGCATTTGGTTTTCAAGCAGATACTGCGTATGCTGTATGCCCAGACTGGGTGTTACAAACCCTTCCGCCGTTTGTATGGGATAGGACATTTTTGGTTTGAGGTTTAACCGCTGCCCGATGACCTTGGTTTCATCATCGTGGGCAAAATTGGCTATATCAATCAACCCGTCAAAATGCAAGCCGGTATTGGCCAAACCATGGCGGTAATTCAACGCGAATTGCGGCAGATGATAATAAGGCCGATCGGCTTTGAGTATGGTCGGGTCAATAGTCTGGAAATAATCCATAACCGCCCGTGCATCAAAATGGGAACCGGTATAACTGGCGTAGGCATTGCTGCGTACATAACGATAATCCACGATATTAAGCGGATTACCCAGATCATTGAGATAACGGTTGTCGGATACGTAGTTCCCGTCAATATGGGTTTTTAAATTGCTGCCCATTTGAGTATCATTTAGCCAACCTACCTGGCCTCGGTGTTCCTGACGTAT
>JBPCSC010000207.1:0-2858 GCA_051007495.1 Methylococcaceae bacterium
ACCGGCATCAGGCCATATCCGGCGCACTCAATGAATTTTCGCAAACGGTGGAGCGTCACGTCATTGAAGATGAACCTCTGGGGCGGGTGATTTATGCCGGGGGAGATGACGTGCTGGCCATGCTGCCGGTGGTCGATTTGTTACCCGCCATGCAGCGTTTGCGTGAGGTGTACAGCGGTTTTGCACCTGAGGATGCTGAATTAAGCTGGGAAGATTGTCTGGCCAACCGGAATAAGCTGATCTGCAAAAACGGCTTCGCATACCTCAAAGGCCGACTGATGCGCATGATGGGGGATCAGGCTACGGCTTCCTGCGGGGCGGTCATCGCCCACCACCAGGCCCCTTTGAGTGCGGTGATGCGGGAATTGCGGGTGGCTGAAAAACGCGCCAAAACCGAAGGCGGTCGAGATGCCTTTTCCATCACCATCATCAAGCGTTCCGGTGGTGCGCTGTACCTCACGGCCAAATGGGGAGAACCCGTCACAGTGCTGAGGGAGTTGACGAAGTATCTGCGCAGTGACGACACCTCCAGACGTGCGGTGTATCACAGCCTGGAATGGCTGCACGACCTACCTGACCCTAACCAAAACCCCGAAATGCTGGAAAGCCTGCTGCGCTATCAACTTGATCGACAGAGTGAAGGCGACACCCGCCACAAGGCACCCGGCCTGGCCAAAAGCCTGGCTGAACTGGCCAGGCAATACGAGAAGGGTCTGGATTGGCTGAGCAATTTTATGACCGTAGCTGAATTTTTGGCGCGTGAGACGCGAAGCGGAGGTGATGTATGACTGAATACCGTTTTCTGGAACCCCTGGATGTACTTTTTTTGCGCGGCAACAAGTTGTTCGGCGATCCGGGCAGCTTTGGTGAGTCGCTGGTTCCACCCTGGCCTTCGGTGGCCGCCGGTGCTTTGCGCTCGCGGATACTGGCTGATGCAGGCGTAAACCTTAAAGATTTTGCTGAAGGCAGGGTCAATCATCCACAACTCGGCACACCCAGCCAGCCGGGTTCGTTTACCGTCACCGGGTTTTATCTGGCCCGACATAAAAACGGCCAGTATGAGCGGCTTATGCCCTTACCTGCTGATGTTGTGGTCAGCGAGACGGCGGCCCAAACACTTGAGGTTCGGTATGCAATGCCGGCTAACCTGGCCCAAAAAGGGCTGAGTTCTTCCGCGCCTTTACCCTTGCTTCCTGTGCTGGCCGAACCCACACGCAGCAAAGCCGCCAGCGGCTATTGGCTGAGTGGCAGCGGTTGGGCGCAATACTGCGCCGGACAGCCCATCACGCCCGAAACCGGTCTGATTCATATCAGTAAATTGTGGAGTCTGGATGCTCGCGTTGGGGTGGGGCTGGAGTCCAGCACCCGCAGCGTAGCCGAAGGCCGGTTGTTTTCGATGCAGGCAGTGGCTTTGAAAAAGCGTGAACACGCAGGCTCTGATGGATATGACACCGGATTTCTGCTGAGTGTAGAAGGTGCTGACGTACCCGGCGACGGCTTGTTGCGTCTGGGTGGCGATGGCCGGGCGGTGAGCCTGCATACTGTGCACGGCATGACCGCCTTCCCGCTACACCACCAGGCCGTGCTGATAGAACACCGATGCCGACTGGTGTTGACCACCCCCGGTCTGTTTACGGCCAAGGGCCAAGGGTGGTTGCCTGATGGCATCCGCAGAGACGAGGCAGGAACCTACCGCTTCGACCGGCACGGGGTGACGGCAAGGCTGGTCGCAGCGGCCATTCCCAGAGCAGAAGTCATATCCGGTTGGGATTTAGCCCGATGGCAACCCAAACCGGCCCGCAAAGCCGTGCCTACCGGCAGTGTGTATTGGCTGGATGAACTGACCGCCACTGAGCAATCCCTGAACACGCTGGTGAATAACGGTATCTGGCCTGAACCGCACGTCAGCGACAGCAGAAAGGCTGAAGGCTATAACCGCCTGATGCTGACACCCTGGCAGGGTGACTGAGGTTTCAAGATTACCCCTTGCCCGGATGTTGCCGGGCCTGGGTGAATACTGAAGAAAATGATTTTTCCCGTTCCACTCATTTCCATTTCAATTTAAGGAAGGTAACCCATGTTTGAAAAGAAAGCCGTTGTATTTCTCTATGCCGTTAGCCCTGTGCATTTGGGGGCAGGACAGGCCATCGGGGTAATTGATAACCCCATCCAGCGTGAACGCCACACGGGCCACCCGTGTTTTGCCGGTTCCGGCATCAAGGGCGCGGTGCGGCATGGTTTTAAAGCCATAGGGGGTGATGAACAGTTGATCGCACGTTTGTTTGGCCCGGATGCGGGTGCAAATGAACTGCACGCCGGGGCCGTCAGTTTTGGGGACGCACAGTTGATTGCATTGCCGGTGCGCTCCCTCCGGCAGGGTTATGTGTACGCGACCTGCCCACAAGCCCTGTCACGGGCCAGGCGTCTGATTAGCCTGACAGGCCTGAACGTAAACCAGTGGCCTGATCCAGTCCCTGCTCCGTCCGAGGGGCATTGTTATGTCGCCAATAAAGATTTGCTGTCTGCAAATAAGCTGCATCTGGAAGCATTTGAATACACCGCTCAAAACGACTTTACTGCCGAACAACTCCAGGCGATTTCCGGCCTGTTGGCCAATAACGGTGTAAGCGAGGGTTTTTTCCGCGAGAAATTTACCAGGGATATGGTGGTGTTATCAGACACTGATTTCAGCTATTTCGCCCAAAATGCCATGCTGGTTGAAGCCCATGTACGAATTGACCCCACAACCGGAGCAGCGGCCGACACTGGTTTGTTTTATACCGAAAACCTGCCGCCTGAATACCTGCTTATCGCCCCGTTAATGGCCAGCCAAACCCGAACCGGCAATGCTAATGAAC
>JBPCSC010000208.1:0-6175 GCA_051007495.1 Methylococcaceae bacterium
CACCAATGGATACGGGAGTATCGAACGCGGAGAAACAGATATTAGTTTGTCCCGAATAAAGCAGATTTCCTGTGTTTTGAATGTTGAAATAACTGACCTGTTTACTGGAAAGCAGGCTGCTCTGGCAGAAATGGAAGTGTGGGGGTGTCCCGTCTATCCTTTGCCTGATAGAGAAACAGACAGGCTCAATAATCTACTCACTGAAATTAATGCCCTTATGGATTCAATGCGTGTTGGTGGGTAGATTGGTGTGATCATTCCTTTATGCCCACATACCGGAATGATCGCCGGCATTACAACGGTTACTAAACCACCCAGGTGCTGATGAAATAGGCCGCTTGCCGACGCAGACCATCCGAAGACTGTGGCCGACTCGAATTTTGGCTGGTCTTTTTGACTGTGCGCTCGACCTCACCCAGTCGCCCTTCCAACGCATCCAGCACATCAAACAGCCACAAAATCAGCGCATCCTTTTCGGCATGGCTCATCGCATTCAATTCATGATTGGCTGGGGCGGTAAATGAAACTCATGGGGACAGGCCAACAGAAAATTGGGAGTAAGTAGTTAATCCTCATCGTCATCCTCTTCTGTCGCTATTTTTCGCCGCTTCACGGTTTTAAGATCGGCGGTGATGGGCCGGTAGATTTCTATGCGATCTCCGGGTTGTAAAGGACTATCCAGTTTGACCAACTTGCCAAAGATACCCACTTTTTGCTGTTCCAGATCAATCTCTGGAAAACGCTCGATTATGCCGGAAAGCTTTATGACTTCCTGGACACGACTATGCTCCGGCACATCCAGTTTCAACCACACCTGTTGTTCGAAATTGGCGTAACATACCCCTACAATCATGTGAACCTCTCTTGATTTATCTCCGACACAGATAACCGCTCCGCAAGGCGTTTATCCAGTATCTTCTTGCCTGCCAATATAAACCCCAGCATGAGAAATCCGCCCGGTGGCAAGGCCATAAGCAGAAACCCTCTATACTCGGGTATCAACCTGAGTTCCAGCCAGCCAAAACCCTGTCCCAATAATAACGATGCCTGGGCAAACAAGGTGCCGGATCCCAGTATTTCACGCACGGCACCCAATACCACCAAAGCCAGGGTAAACCCCATGCCGGTCAATAAGCCATCATACAAGGCCAGACCAGGCGGATTACGCGAGGCATAGGCCTCGGCCCGACCCAATATGGCGCAGTTGGTAACAATCAAGGGAATAAACAAACCCAATACTTTATGCAATTCATGTAGCCAGGCATTCATGAGCATATCGACCAGGGTAACTACCATGGCGATGGTGACCACAAATACGGGTATACGTATTTCGGACGGTATGAATAAACGCCACTGGGCAATAAGGGTATTGCACAGCATCAATACTACGGTAGTGGCCAGACCCATACCCAAGCCGTTGGTCGTGGTTCCTGTCACCGCCAATAATGGGCACAAGGCTATGCTCTGCCCCAACACGATATTGTTGTTCCAGAGTGCGTCAGTGGCCAGTCGGCCCATATCAGGTTTGGACATGATGAAATCCTCTTATTTTCGTATTGAGTCAGATGTATTGGCCGTGGTCACGTCAATCGGCCAGCAAAACGCCTTGGTGCTGGGCAAAAAAAGCCAGCCCGCTGGCCACGCCTTTGACCACTGCCCTAGGCGTGATTGTTGCGCCAGCGAACTGGTCAAAGTCACCTCCATCCTTTTTCACCCGCCAGGCCAATGGCTTGGTGTTTTCCAGTGAACGCCCGGCAAAGGCGTGTATCCAGTCAGATTTAGCCGTTTCGATTTTGTCGCCCAAACCCGGTGTTTCGGTGTGTGCCAGCACGCTCACGCCCAAAATTCGGCCTTCACGGTCTATGCCCAGCATGAGCGTGATGGAACCCGCATAACCCCCACCGGCCAACAACCGAAACGCCACCGCCGTGACTTCACCCTGGCGCGTGGCTTTATAGACTTTGGTTTGTTCCTGCCCGGTCAGGTTAAGGGTGTTGGGGATGAGCACAGTGTGATCGGTCAAGGCGTTATCATGCTGAGCGGCGGGTATGACGTGATCCAGGCTTAGCTTGAGATCTTCCGCCTCACGTTCGGCGATGGCACCTCGTGTAGCCAAATCCGCAATGCCCAGCAACAGGCTGGCAATCAGAGCGCACACGGCCAGAGCGTAGGTTTGATAATCCAGTCGTTGACGTAAGCGATCAGGATCGGCGAAGGCCGTTTGCAGGCGTTCCGAAAGCTGCGCCCAGCGGGCTTTCCAGTCAATTGATGTCAATACGTTCATCACGATGGATTCCTTGGTTTGAGTGGCATGCCCTTTATGTCACGGCCATAAATACGAGGACGCACGTAGTAGTCGATCAGCGGTGTCAGTGCGTTCATCAGCAGGATGGCAAACCCGGCCCCTTCGGGAAAGCCGCCAAAACTGCGAATGGCCACAATCAGCACTCCGCAACCGGCCCCATACAGCAACTGCCCTTTGGGATTGCTGGGCGAAGTAACGTAATCGGTGGCGATAAAAAAAGCCGTCAGCATCAATCCTCCCGAGAACAAATGCTGTAGAGGATGCAGATAATGAGTGGAATCAGACCAATAAAGCAGGCTGGCAGGAATCAAAACACCGCCCAGCAGAGAAACGGGAATAGGCCAGGTAATCACCCCACGCCGCATCAGCCACACGCCTCCGGCCAATACCAGCAGAAAGCAGGTTTCACCCAGACTGCCGGGAATCCAGCCCAAAAAGAGTCTCAGGTTATCGACCGGTGCCGTGGTCATGGCTTCGCCGAGGTTTAGTCCTTGCGAAAACGCAGTTTTGACATGGCCAATCAAGGTGGCACTGGTCACGGCATCAACAGGCCGATCGCCGCCAAACGTCAGTCCCCAGGCGGTGATGGGGTTGGGCGTCCAATCAGCAAACGGCAAACCGGGTTTGACCCATGAAGTCATTTCCAGAGGAAACGACACCAGCAAGGCCACCCGGGCCAGCATGGCCGGATTGAATAGATTTTGTCCTAAACCACCGTACACCTGTTTGCCGACCACGATAGCCAGAAACGCACCCAAAGCCCCTATCCACCACGGTGCCCAAGGGGGCAGGCTCATAGCCAGCAACCATCCGGTCAACGCCGCCGAACCGTCCCTCAAACCCGCAGCCACGGGTTTGCCAGCCAGGTGCAAACAAAACGCTTCACTCAGCAAGCTGAATAAAAGTGTTGTAACGAATAAATAAATGGCCGGCCAACCAAAAGCCAACAGACCAAACAAGGTGGCCGGAAGCAAAGCCAGCATGACCTGCATCATGATGCCCTGTACGGGATGCTCGGCCTGGGCCAGAATTCTGCTCACCATAAATTAAGCCTCCACAGGATTTGAGTTTATGCCGACTCGGTGGGTTTGGCGGTACGTCTTTGTTTGGCTCGTTCAAGCCGTTGCTGCTTTTCCTCGATCAATTTTCGGGTGTAGTCGCTTTTCTGCTGGCTGCGATGGCGTTCGGCCAGTTCACCGTGGGCGTATTTGAAATACTGAACCAAGGGGATATTGGAAGGACAGGCATAAGAACAGGAACTGCAACTGATGCAATCCTTAAGGCCAAAACCCATGGCGGCGTCCAGTTGACCGGCCCGTATGCGGGTCATTAACTCCAGCGGCAACAGCCCCACCGGACACACCGCCACGCAGCGTCCACAGCGGATACACGGTTTGGCATCGGTGGCACTCACTTCATCGGCAGTCAAAGCCAGTATGCCGTTGGTTTTTTTGACTACCGGCACATCAATGCGTGGCAGAGGATCCCCCATCATTGGGCCGCCCATGACGTAGCGTACCGTACGCTCAGGATGATGCCCGCACCAGGCCAGCAACTCGGAGATCGGCGTTCCCAGCGGCACTTCCAGATTGCACGGATTATCCAGTGCTCCTCCGCTTACGGTGACTATCCGGCTGACCAACGGACGCCCCAGACGAATGGCCACGCCTATTGCATAGGCCGTCGCCACATTGTGCATGAGCACACCCATATCGCTGGTCATTCCCCCTGCCGGAATCTCCAGGCCAGTCAGATGAGTGACCAGGTTTTTCTCCCAACCCATAGGGTAAAGCGAAGGCACCTTAACTACGTCTATCCGTTGATAGGTGGCTGCGGCGGCCACCATCGCGTCGTAGGCTTCGGGTTTGTTGTCTTCAATAGCCACCAAAGCCGCAGAAGCCTCCAGACCATGGCGCATGATGGCGACTCCTTCGATTATGGCATCGGCCCGTTCCCGCATCAGCCGATCATCACAAGTCAGATAGGGTTCACATTCGCCGCCGTTGAGTATCAAGGTATGAATTCGCCGGGTACGACCCAGATTCAGCTTGACGGCCGAGGGAAAAGCCGCTCCACCCAAGCCCACAATGCCTGCCGCTTCAACCCGTTCTGCAATCTCTTCGGGCGATAATTGCCAGGGATCATCACAGCTTATGGTCTCTATCCAGCGGTCTTCGCCGTCGGGTTCCAGAATCAATGTGCGTGTAGGCAAACCCGAAACATGAGGGGCCGGATGAGCGCAGATGTCTACGATGCGACCGGAAGTGGGCGCGTGCAGCGCGGCGGTGATGGTTCCTGGTTGACCCGAGGCCAGCTTTTGACCTTTGAGCACCCCATCACCCACCGCCACCACAGGCTTGGCCGGCTGACCAATATGCTGCTGCAAAGGCAGATACAAACGTTCAGGCAGGGGAAACGTACGGACTATGGGCTTATCGGCAGTGAGATTCTTGCGCCCTTCAGGATGTACGCCACCCCGAATCCGGCCAGTAGTCCAAGGTATCACGGCGGACAGCCAGGAAGGGAATGGCGTATTCATCAGATCAGCCTCCTGCGCCAACCCATTGCGGCTTCTGCCACCGCCAGTTACCCAGCGTCACTTCCACGGTATGCAGCGTCAGGCACTCCGTCGGACAGACCGCAACACAGCGGCCACAGGCGGTACAGGCTTCACTGACTACGGCGTGAATTTGCTTGGGTGCGCCTACGATGGCATCGGTAGGACAGGCTTTGAAACACCGGGCGCACCCGATACAAGTGGCCTCGCTGATGCGGGCAATGCTGTTCCGTGTGGCTTCCAGGCCGGTGGCATCCAGATCCAGCGCAAGCCGTTCAGCCAGGCGTTCAGCCAACACCAACCCACCCGGCGGACACAGCCTGGCTCCGGCATTTCCTGAAACCAGGGCTTCAGCGGCCGGGCGGCAACCCGGAAAACCGCATTGCCCACATTGAGACCCAGGCAGCATCTGTTCGATTTCCTCAACCAGAGGATTGTGCTCCACCTTAAAGTAACGGGCCGCCATTCCTAAAAGAAAACCCAGGCCCAAGCCCAGAGCGGTAAGCGTGATAATGGCAAATAGTAGAGTCATGATGAATCACCTCAGTTAGTGGGCATTGAGACCGGCAAATCCCATAAAAGCCAGAGAGAGTATACCGGCCGTAATAAAAGCGATCGGCGTTCCGGCGAAGGCTTCGGGTACCTGCATCAGGCTGAGACGTTCGCGGATTCCTGCAAAAATCATCATCACCAGGGTGAAACCCAAAGCCGAACCAAACCCGAACAAGGCACTTTCCAAAAATCCATATTCCTGCTGAACATTAAGTATTGCGACCCCCAGTACCGCACAATTAGTTGTGATCAGCGGCAGAAAAATACCCAACACCTGATACAGCACAGGGCTGGTTTTCTTTACCACCATCTCGGTAAATTGCACGACAGCGGCTATCACCAGAATAAACGCCAGAATACGCAGAAACCCGATACCTAATGGAATTAACAAATACTGTTCCATGGCCCAACTGGCAATAGCGGTAAGCGTCAAGACAAAGGTGGTTGCCAAGCCCATTCCCAAAGCCGAATCCAGTTTTTTGGATACCCCCATAAACGGACACAGCCCTAGAAATTTGACCAAAACCACATTGTTGACCAAGGCAGCGCCCAGTAGCAGCATCAGGTATTCGTGCATGGTTCACCCTTTGATTGAATAGGACTTTACGGCCTTTGAGCAGCTAATGTGCCATGCCTCACGCAGCAGGAAATAGCGGCTATTCAAGCCGTTTTAAGGTGGAAATCCCGCCGGAAGCGATGTCAACTTTGTAAGCTTTGTGACATTGAAACAGGTATCTTCTGGCCTGGCCCCGGTGTTGTAC
>JBPCSC010000209.1:0-1647 GCA_051007495.1 Methylococcaceae bacterium
TTAACACACCGATTCAGCCTGGGTTGTCACTAACCCCCCCGCAGGCCTTTGCGGCCCACAGATACCCGCTCCTTCGAGTGGCGCGCAGTCTATCACCCCGACTTGGCTTGTCAAGAAACGAAACCACTTCTATTCATGTTGTCGTCATATTTTTTGTTCGCCAACTGTGGATATTTGGAGTATTTTAATGCCGCCTCGCCCATTTTGGATTCTGTTCATTTTCTGTGTATCCTAAACCTATGAGTAGTCCAGTCAGGCTCAACATACACCGCGTCTTGGGGGGTGTGCTCCTGTTTATAACCATACGATCCACTCACGCTGATACTTACCTCTACCGACCAGACCCTACGCGAATTGCCACCACCTGTGAGGCATGTCACGGAAAATACGGCGACGGTTCAGGTGACATCCCCGCTTTATCCTCACTTGGTGAATCCGTGTTTGTACAGAAAATGATCGACTTCCGCTCGGATCGCACCCGCTCCACCGTTATGGGACGTATAGCGAAAGCTTATCAGGACAGTGATTTTCTCCCGTTAGCCCGATTGTTTTCGAGATCCGGAGGAAAACCATGAACGCCCTGTCGCGCCGCGCTTTTCTTTGGGGTGTAGCGGGATTGGGTGCATCTGCCTGCGCCCAAATAAAACCCATTTCCGTTACGAATACAAAAATTGGCAAGCTTGTGGTGATCGGAGGCGGCATCGCCGGTTTAACCGTCAGTCGCCATTTAAGTCAGTTAGCTCCCGCGCTGGATATCAAGCTGGTTGAGTCCAATGCGTATTACCTGATGTGTCCTGGCTCGAATGAAGTCATCAGTGATTTACGCAAACTTAAAGACCTGCGTCACGATTATCCAAAAAATGATTCGTCCCGAGGTGTAGAAAGAATACGGGCCGAAGCCATAGGTTTGAATCCAATCAAACGACTGGTGATGTTGAATAATCAAACATCATTGCCTTATGACCGGCTTATTGTGGCACCAGGGGTTGATTTTCGCTGGAAAGCCATAGAGGGCTACGATGAATCTACCAGCCGAATTATTCCCCACGCCTGGAAGGCCGGGCTGCAAACCCTGATGCTCAGACGACAATTACGCGCCATGCCTAATGGTGGAGTGGTCATCATAACGGTTCCGGCCAATCCTTATCGCTGCCCACCCGGTCCCTACGAACGGGCCTCGCTCATGGCGCATTTCCTGAAGCGTTATAAACCCCGTTCCAAGATCATCATCCTGGATGGCAAAAGCCAGTTTCCCAAACAATCGTTATTTGAATCCGCCTGGAAGGAACAGTATCCAAATCTGATTGAATGGATCGCACTTACCAAGGAAGGCAATGTGGAGCGGGTTGACGCGGATCAACTGACCGTACATACCGAGTTTGGCGCACACAAGGCGGATGTGTTGAATATCATCCCCCCCCAAAAGGCCGGCAAAATTGCGTTGTGGATGGAATTGACTGATGAATCGGGTTGGTGCCCTGTACATCCCCTCACGTTTGAGTCCACCCGCATTCCTGGCGTCCATGTGATAGGCGATGCCTGTTCAGTGTCGCCCATGCCGAAGTCGGCTTTTGCCAGCCAGTCTCAAGCCAGAAACTGCGCGGCTGCGGTTGTTGATTTGCTCCGGGGCTACCCTCCTGCGCCTCC
>JBPCSC010000210.1:0-1022 GCA_051007495.1 Methylococcaceae bacterium
GTTGATTCCCCTGAAAACCCAGGGAACTGCCGTGTTGGTCAAGAAATAAAGCAGGCATTGGGGTTACTCCAGAATCCATAAGGGGGTGGTGTCAAGAGGCATGGCTTCGGGATTGGCCACGGCCACACAGTGAATGCGGTCTGTGATCTCGCGCTCAAATTTTTGTACCTCATTCAACATTTGTCGGACTTTGCGAATGGGCAGTTGGCACAGGAATACGGATTTCTGTAAGGGCTGGCCGTAGCCCGATAAAATTTTATACAGCCGGTTGCGTCGGCGATTGCTGCTGATGTCGTAGGTCACCAGCCAGGTATGAAGCATTGATTTCATCTGAGACGGATTGGATTGGATGTTGCGTGTTGAGACTTAGGTGCAGGATGACCTGTTGTTATAACGTAGTCGCACAAAATCTTTTAAAATGGCCGGGCATTTTTTTTTTAATACTCAACCCTTTCAGAGCATACGGATGAAAAAGAATACGATCGTGTCCCGTCGAATGGACCGCCCTCTGGCCACCGCCAAGCCCCCCTCAACACCCACCCAGGACTGGCCCGAAGTGCCTATGGGTACTGTTTACACGGTAAATCAAAGTAGCCTGCTGTTTGGCCGTGACCACCATTTGCCTACCTATCGACGACCGGTTATGACACTGGTCAACCGGGATGGATGGTGGTTTGTGCTGCCCGGTATCCACGAGCAACCGTTTGACGCTTCGGATTTTTTCCATATCCCGTCTGATTCGCCGGATTGTTTAATCCGCGATGAACATCGCCCGGATCAGTTTTTCTACGTCGGTTATTAAGTAATCGACATGGTTCAAGAGGAGGCAAAAGATTTCGGTTTGATCCATCAGCGGCTACGAATCGCGCTGGGTCAGTGGTTGGTGAGTCACGGGAGGTGTGTATGAGCGAAATAGACAAGGTGCGCCTGAATCATTTGTGGAATCGGCGCAAACAGCTTGATCAAACGGAATGGCGGGAGCTGCACGGCATCATCGGACGGATTCTGGGGAAAGGTAAAGA
>JBPCSC010000211.1:0-7112 GCA_051007495.1 Methylococcaceae bacterium
GCCGTTGCAGACCATCCGAAGACGGCGGCTGACTCGAATTTCGACTGGTCTTTTTAACTGTGCGCTCGACCTCATCCAGCCGTCGTTCCAACGCCTCCAGCAAATCAAACAGCCGCATAATCAGCGCATCCTTTTCGGCATGGCTCATCGCATTCAATTCAGATTGGCTGGGGCGGTGTAGGGTACTCATGGGGATAGGCTAACAGAAAATTGGGGGTGAGTAGTTACGCTGATTTTATTAAATCAAATAGCTGAAAGGGTTCTGATTTGTTTAGAATGATAAGCCTTAAAAAATCATCTTGTGTTTTTAAAAGCAGAGGTAAAATGTTGGCAATAGCGTTTTGGTTTTTTAGTTCTTCAGGCCACCAAAGCGCGGCCTTGGTTCTTAGTTCACTGAGGTTTCTGTTGTATTTGGTCATCGCTATGTTTGTAGCTCTTTTTCAACGGGACAGGATACGCCGTATCTCAGTGGCAAGAAAGTGACGTATTTGGTTTTATGCACTTTTCCGTGTCTCTTCCGGTTATCTCGGTCGGGCACAGCCTTTCGTGGGCGAGATGCCCACGCTACCAGGAGCCTGGCGTGATAAACGAGGGTTTTTTACCCATACAAAATGAAAGGCCAGGATCAACGGTGTAGCGGTGTAGCAGGGCAGAACGCCCGAGTAGCAGACGAAAACGCATGGTTTCCCGCCCGGTCAGGCTGAGTTCTATGGGGAAGGTTTCATTACCCAGCGTAAGGCTGGATTCTATCAAATAACGCAAGGAACGGTGTCCGCCTGAATCAGAAACCAGACGATGATCTATAACCGGTGCCACACAAACCCTGACCAGACGCTTGTCTTGTCTGGGGTGTATGGAAAAATGCACCCACCTCTGCCCACCCTCAAAAAAGGTATTCAGTTCAAAAGCGTGCAATGCCGAGGTACGGGCACCGGTATCCACTTTGGCCTTGATGGGAGGCAGATTAAGGCTGTTCAAAATAGCCCATTCTCGCCAACCCAGGATTTTCTTTTCCATCGTACCGGGTTTATGGCCAGTCATCATTCGTTATTCTCCTCGATGTCTGAATTCCTCGGAGCGTCCACGTTCGGATATTTTGACCAGGTCGGCCAGTTCGCCGACCAGAATCTCCAGTACGTCATCCTGGGTAATAATGCCGACCAGGTATCCGTCAGTATCCACCACCGGAATTCGCCGTACTCCGCGTGCCTGCATACGGCGCAGTGTTTCCCATAAACCATCCTGTTCACGGGCGGTTAAAAGGTTTTTACCGATAATATCTCCGACGGTAACGCTATCGGGGTTTAGCTGTGCGGCCAGTATTTCAATGACCAAATCCCGATCGGTGACTATACCTACCGGCTTTACGCCACGGTCATCGTTCTCGACCACCACCAGACAGCCTACATGCCATTGCCGCATGATGCGTGCTACATCCACTATGGAATCTTCACGCCGGACTATGGCGGTATCCCGATTGCAGAATTGTCCTATGGACATAACATACCTCCAGTTATACTCAAAATTACCTCAAAAAAAATGTTCATCAGGTTATTTCATAAACCCTGCTCAGGTTAAGAAGTCGCTACGCGGAAATCTTTATAAAGCATTTATTCATCGTGAGTAATCAACTCCCTCAGCAAGGTAGTGGCATAAGTCCCGGAAGGCAGTAAAAAACTGACTTCCAGATCTGCGGGTTCAATAAACCGCCACTTGAGTTTCTCCGGGCAGAAGCGCAAGGGTCTGCGCCCTGTTTCCACTCCGTATTGTTCCAGCCCCCTGCATATATCCAGGGCTTCCGACAATACGGTTTCTTCCAATACTTTGACAGCCCCTGAAACAGGATTTTCTCCAATACCCCACAAAGGCCCACTGGGGTGTATGTTCAGTTCAGTTACCCGGCGGGTAATGTCGTCATCAAGTACCGCAGTAAAATAACTATGGGAATCCGGAAACATAAATACATCGCCTTCCAGGGCCTGGTTCCAGGTACCTGCCAAAACCCGCGCCGCCAATACCCGGTTGAACAGTTCTGATCGGGCCGCTGACAGGTATAGCCCCCGTTTGTGAGGGTCTATGCCGTCCAGTTCTCCGGCAAACAGGGCCTGAGATTGGGCGATGTTGCCGCCGTCGTGACCAAACCGCTGGCTGCCGAAATAATTCGGTACGCCTTGTTGTGCGATCACGGCGAGTCGCTCCTCCAGTGCGGCCTTATCGCCGGTGAGTTGACGGATACGAACAACAAACCGGTTGCCGGCTATGGCACCCTTGCGGATTTTCCGGGTGTTTCGGGTTTGGGAAACAATCTTCAGGCTGGCCGATTCCAGTGGGCTGAAATCGGCTTCCGTTTTGATTGGACACTTCACGCTAAACCACTGGCGGGTTACGCCATGCCGATCTTTAAGCCCGGCGTAGCCGATATCCCGTAAAGAAACCCCGGCAAAACGCCCCAACTGCCGGGCAATGTGTTCGGTGTTTTCCCCCCGTTTTTCGATGAACAGCAGCACATGCTCGCCACTGGCAGACGGTTCAAAGCTTAAAATTTCCTCCACTATAAAATCTTCAGGCAAAGATTTAAGCCGGCCCTGGCCCGGAGGCAGGCCATGGGCGCAGGGCAGATTGGTCACCGGGGTGTGCATGATCAGACGCGCTGAATCAGGGCGACGGCGTAGGCGGAAATACCCTCGCCCCGGCCTTCAAAACCCATACCTTCGGTGGTAGTGGCCTTGACGTTGACCTGGCCGGGTTCCACGCCCAGATCTTCGGCAATACGGCTACACATGGTGGGGATGTATGGGGCGAGTTTGGGTTTTTGAGCGACGATGGTGAGATCGACATTGCCCACACTAAACCCCGGTTGAGCGATCCGGGCGCACACTTCTCGCAGCAATACCCGGCTATCCACGCCTTTGAACGCCTGTTCGCTGTCGGGAAAATGTCGGCCTATGTCACCGAGACCGGCGGCACCCAATAAGGCATCACACAGTGCGTGTAAAGCCACATCGCCGTCAGAGTGGGCCAGAAGACTGCGGGGGTAGTCGATCTCCACCCCCCCTAAAATCAATTGCCCGCCGTCCTGAAAACGGTGGGCATCGTAACCTTGACCTATGCGTATCATTGTTGCTCCAGATAAAACGTGGCGAGGATCAAATCCTCAGGGTGGGTAATTTTGATGTTGTCCGCACGGCCTTCAACGATGGCAGGGCGGTATCCTTGTAGTTCCAGGGCGCTGGCTTCGTCAGTCACCACCAAACCGTGTTCACGAGCCAGAACCAGTGCCTGACGCAAGGCCTCAAGCCGGAACATCTGCGGGGTTTGTGCCCGCCAGATGTGGGTTCTGTCCACGGTTGCGGTGACGGTGAACGATTCAACCTGTTTGAGGGTATCGCTGACGGGAACCGCCAGTAATCCACCCACGGCATGAGCGGTAAGCGTGTCGATCAGGCGATTGATGTTAGCGACGGTTACGCAGGGTCTGGCGGCATCATGCACCAGCACCCAGTCCTCTGGTCTGGCGTGGAGGGATAAGGTGTTGAGGGCAGACAGCACCGAATCCGCCCGTTCCTGCCCGCCTTTAGCCCTGATGACACGGGCATGAGTCGATGCCGGCAGGTCGGGCCAGTAGCCGTCATCGGCAGACAAAGCCACCACCACGCCGGCGATACGTTCCACGGCCAGCAACCGTTCCAGCGTATGCTGTAGCACCGGTTGGCCGGCGATGTTCAGATATTGTTTGGGAACCGAACCGCCCATGCGTTTGCCGACCCCGGCGGCAGGGACTACGGCCCAAAACGCTGGGGAAGATGAAGCATTCATGGATGACCTCCCGGCGGGACAGGTTTGGCAGGGGTATCCTGCGATTCGGGCGTTTCGATAATCTGCACAAAAACTTCTCCTTCCCGAATCATGCCCAATTCCAGCCTGGCACGTTCCTCTATGGCATCAGCCCCTTCTTTTAAGTCCCTGACATCGGCTTCGAGCGCGGCATTGCGGGACTCACGCTGAGCGGTTTCGTCTCTGAGACTGAGCAAATGTGTCTCCAGGCGATCAAGGGCCGTGAGACCATCATCACCCAGCCACAGACGATACTGAAGCAAGGCGATCAGTATGATCAGAATGAGGTAGAGCTTATTCATGGATTAAGGAAACGACTGGGGCGGGGAGGTGGTGAGCGCGGCGGGGATGAGCATACAAAAACAGGGGACTCATCGCCCCCTGTCGTTAACGGCTTAGTGGTTGAGCTTACTCAACACCCAGCCTGAAGGCGGATCGCCCGGCGTAGCGGGCCGCATCGCCCAGTTCTGCTTCAATCTTCAACAGGCGATTGTATTTTGCTACCCGATCCGAGCGACTCAAGGAACCGGTTTTGATTTGACCGGCCCCTGAGGCCACGACCAGATCGGCGATGGTGGTGTCTTCGGTTTCTCCCGAGCGGTGGGAGACGACGGCGGTATATCCTGCGGCGTGCGCCATGTCTATGGCCGCCCAGGTTTCGGTCAGGGTGCCAATCTGGTTGACCTTGATCAGTATGGAGTTGGCCACTTTGGCTTCTATGCCTTGTTTCAGGATGGCCGGATTGGTGACGAATAAATCATCCCCCACCAGTTGTATCCGCTTACCCAGTCGGTCGGTGAGTATGCCCCAGCCATGCCAGTCCCCTTCGGCCATGCCGTCTTCTATGCTGATGATGGGGTATTTTTCGACCCAGGCCGCCAGGTAGTCGGCAAACTCTGAAGAAACGAATTGCTTGCCTTCCGATTCCAGATGGTAGCGATCGTCCCGGTAGAATTCAGAACTGGCCACATCCAGCCCCAGGTAAATATCCCGGCCCAGGGTGTAACCGGCCCGTCCCACGGCCTCGACGATGATTTCCAGAGCCGCCTCATTCGAGGGTAAATCAGGTGCAAAACCGCCCTCATCGCCAACTCCTGTGGCCAACTGGCGACCGCCCAAAACTTTTTTGAGGGCATGAAACACCTCAGCACCGTAACGCAAGGCTTCACGGAAACTGGGAGCCCCTACCGGCAGAATCATAAACTCTTGCAAATCCACGCTGTTGTCTGCGTGCGCCCCGCCATTGATGATGTTCTTCATCGGTACGGGCAGAACGTAGTCTCCGCTCCGATTGAGGTAGGCATACAGGGGTTTGCCGGCTTCACGGGCGGCCGCATGGGCATTGGCCAGAGACACACCCAACAGGGCATTGGCCCCCAGTCGGGCTTTGTTGTCGGTGCCATCCAGTTCAATCATGCGCTGATCCAGCCCCGCCTGATCTTCAGCATCCAGCCCTACGACCGCCTTTTTTAGCTCGGTACGTACGTTCTCTACCGCACGGGTTACCCCTTTGCCCAGATAACGGGACGGGTCACCGTCACGCAGTTCTATGGCTTCACGACTGCCGGTTGAAGCACCGGAGGGTACCATCGCGGTTCCCACTGCACCCGATTCGAGCAGCACATCTACCGAGACCGTGGGGTTGCCACGGGAGTCGAGAACTTCCAGGGCCATTACATCTTTAATTTTGCTCATAGGTTTTTCCGGTTTGTGGTTGAGTTGATGAGAATAAAGCGCGTCAGGCACACAGCAGGGTTTATGCCGTACTTGGGGGTTACTCCCGACAGGCATGCGGGCCTCTTGCCCGAGTATGGGTTGGTGACGCGAGGATTTCCAGCGCGTAATGCCCGTTGGCCAACCCCATTGGCAAGGCGAGCGAGTCGGTCGCCCTGGCAATGATCTGCGCTCATCCCGGCCTTCTCACAAAGAGAGAGTAGGGGTGAGGTTGAGTGTAGCGGTTTCGCGTACTCAATCAGGCCAGGATCTACAAAAATGCAGTGCCTTTGACGGCCCGGTCGATGCTGATTAAAACCTCCAGCACGGCTTCCAGAGAATCCAGCGGCCATGAATTGGGCCCGTCACTCTTGGCCTCGGCCGGATTGGGGTGGGTTTCCATGAATAGCCCTGCGATGCCCACGGCCACCGCCGCCCGCGCCAAAGCGGGTATGAATTCACGCTGCCCACCCGATGCCGTGCCCTGCCCACCGGGCAACTGTACGGAGTGGGTGGCATCGTAGACCACCGGGCAGCCAGTATTCCGCATCACCACCAGCGAGCGCATATCGGAAACCAGGTTGTTGTACCCAAACGATACCCCGCGTTCACACACCATGATGTGCGGATTGCCGGTGGCACGGGCTTTTTCTACCACGTTTTGCATATCCCAAGGGGCTAAAAACTGGCCTTTCTTGATGTTGACCGGCTTACCTTGCCGCGCCACTTCTTGAATGAAGTTGGTTTGACGGCACAGAAACGCAGGTGTCTGGAGGACATCCACCACGCTGGCCACTTCGGCAAACGGCGTATCTTCATGCACGTCCGTCAATACCGGAACCCCAATCTCAGCCTTGACCCGTTCCAGTATTCGCAAACCGGCTTCCACACCTGGCCCACGGAAACTGCCGTGCGAGGAGCGGTTGGCTTTGTCGAATGAGGATTTGTAGATGAAGGGAATACCCATGCGGTCGGTCATTTCCTTGAGAAGCCCGGCGGTGTCCAGGGCGAGTTGCTCGCTCTCGATGACGCAAGGCCCGGCAATAAGAAACAAAGGCTGATCCAGCCCTACGGTAAAATCACACAGATTCATCAGTATGCTCCTGAAGGCGGCGGAACGTGCGGGCGGCCGCAACAAAACCGGTAAATAAAGGGTGGCCTCCTCTGGGTGTGGAGGTAAATTCGGGGTGGAACTGACAGGCCAAAAACCAGGGGTGGTCGGCAATTTCAATGACTTCAACCAGGCGACCGTCCAGCGACTTGCCCGCGATCCGCAAACCTGAAGCTTCCAGAGGCTGGGTGTAACCGTTGTTAAACTCGTAACGGTGTCGATGTCGCTCAGTGATGACATCTTTACCGTAGAGACGCCGGCACAGGCTGTCGGCCAGCAGTTGGCATTTTTGCCCGCCCAGGCGCATGGAACCGCCCAGTGCCGATTGGTCGTTGCGGTGTTCCACCACGCCTGAGGCATCCTGCCATTCGGTGATTAGCGCGATTACCGGATGCGGGGTATTACGCAGGAACTCCGTGCTGTGCGCGCCTTCCAGCCTGGCCACGTTACGGGC
>JBPCSC010000212.1:0-5010 GCA_051007495.1 Methylococcaceae bacterium
CATGGCCTGCAAACGGGTTTTAAGGGTGTCCACTCGCTGTCGCTGGAGTCGGATGTCTGCTTCGCTGGTTTGGGTGGCAGCCATCACCGCCCCAACAGTTTCTTCGTCCAATTCAGTTTTGAGTGCCTGCAACAAATTGTGGGCGTAGGCCAGATGTTGGTCTGCCGTCAAACGGAAACCCAGCCCAAATTCAGCATTGTCCTCGAACAGCGAATTGGCCCAGGCCGGGCCACGGCCTTCGTCGTTGCGGGTCCAGGGGGTGGTGGGCAGGTTGCCGCCATAAATGGACGAACAGCCTGTGGCATTGGCGATCAGCAGACGGTCGCCAAACAACTGCGACAACAAGCGCACGTAAGGCGTCTCGCCACATCCGGCACAAGCCCCGCTGAATTCGAATAAGGGTTGCAGAAATTGAGCACCACGCACCGAGGAAAAATCGACTTCAGCCCGTTCGTTGACCGGAAGACGCTCGAAGAAGCGGGTGATTTGGCGTTCCGGTTCCAGGCTGGATGCTCTAGGGTGCATGTTAATGGCCTTGACTCCGCTCTGCTGCGTACTGGTGGCCGGGCATACTTCCACACACAAACCGCAACCGGTGCAGTCCTCGCCGTACACATGCAGGGTGTAGCGCGTATCGGGAAAACCTCGGGCGTTGATGGGGGCTGATGGGAAATTTTCCGGGGCCTCGCTCAAGCGGGTTTCGTGATAAAACTTGCTGCGAATTACGCTGTGTGGGCAGATGAAGCTGCAATTCCCGCATTGTATGCAGAGGTCGGGTTCCCAGCGCGGAACCGACAAGGCGATGTCGCGCTTCTCCCAGCGGGTGGTGCCGGTAGGGTAGGTTCCGTCCACAGGCAACTGACTGACCCTCAGTTCATCACCCTTGCCGGCCATCATCAAGGCCGTTACCTTTTGTACAAACTCGGGTGCTTCCCTGGGTACTACCGGTGGCTTTTGAATGGTACTGCTGGCCACCGCAGGCAACGGCACTTCATAAAGATGCGCCAGGGTTTGATCTACCGCCTCGAAATTCTTGCGTACTACCTCCTCGCCCTTCTTGCCATAGGTTTTTTTAATGGCCTGTTTGATGCGGTCTATGGCGTCCTCTCGGGGTAAAACCCCGGCCAATGCGAAGAAACAGGTTTGCATGATGGTGTTGGTATGACCGGCCATGCCGGTATCCCGCGCCACCTGGCTGGCATCAATGACATAGAGCTTCATCAGTCGGCCAATCAGGGTTTCCTGCACATCATGCGGCAGATGATCCCACACCTCATTCGGTCCGTAAGGGCTATTGAGCAGCAGGGTAGAACCCATGCCGGCTTTTTCCAGCACGTCGATTTTCTGAATGAAACTGAACTGATGACACCCGATGAAGCTGGCCGATTCGATCAAATATGGCGACTGGATCGGATCAGGCCCAAAGCGCACATGTGAAACAGTGCGTGATCCTGATTTTTTGGAGTCGTAGACGAAATATCCCTGGGCGTATAAGGGGGTGGATTCGCCGATGATTTTGATGCTGTTTTTGTTGGCTCCGACCGTGCCGTCTGCGCCCAGGCCAAAAAACAGGGCGCGGGTCACTTTGGGTGATTCGATGTCGAAATTTCGCGCATAGTCCAGGCTGGTATGGGACACATCATCCACTATGCCTATGGTGAAATGGTTTTTCGGTTTGTCTCGCGCCAGTTCATCCAGCACCGCCTTGGCCATGGCCGGATTGAATTCTTTGGAAGACAAACCATAACGCCCGCCGATGATGCGGGGCAGGGCGGAGATTTCACCTTGGGTATAGGCTTCGGTGAGGGTGGTCACCACGTCGGCGTAGAGGGGTTCGCCACAGGCTCCCGGGGTTTTGGTGCGATCCAGCACCGCGATTGAGGTCACGCTTTGGGGTAAAACCGCCAGAAAGTGAGCCGCCGAGAAGGGCAGGCATAGCCGTACGTGCACCACGCCGACGGCTTCTCCTTGTGTGTTCAGCCAGGCTACGGTTTCTCGCAGGGTGTATGCGGCAGAACCCATCACCACCACCACCCGCTGCGCGGCAGGATGCCCGAAGTAATCGAACAGCGCGTAGCGGCGACCGGTTAGTACCGCGAAGCGATCCATGCACTGAGACACGACGGTGGGCAGTCGGGCATAGAAAGGATTAACCGTCTCCCGTCCTTGAAAATAGATATCGGGATTTTGAGCCGTGCCGCGTATGCACGGCGCGTCCGGGTTTAATGCGCGTTGCCGGTGAGCGCGAACCAAATCAGGGTCGATCATGGCCTTGATGGTGGAATCGGGCAGCAGGTTTAATTTGCTGACCTCATGCGAGGTGCGAAAACCATCGAAGAAATGGATGAACGGGATGCGTGATTCCAAACTGGCCGCCTGGCTGATCAAGGCCATGTCGTGAGCTTCCTGTACCGAGGCCGAGGCCAGTTGGGCAAAACCGGTATTGCGAACGGCGGCTACATCGGAATGATCGCCAAATATCGACAAGCCCTGGGCCGCCAAGGCCCGTGCCGCGACATGAAACACCGTGGGCGTGAGTTCGCCAGCGATCTTGTACATATTGGGAATCATCAACAGCAAACCTTGAGAGGCGGTGAAGGTGGTGGTGAGCCCACCGGTTTGCAAAGCCCCGTGTACCGTGCCGGCCGCTCCGCCTTCACTCTGCATTTCCACTACGCAGGGAATCTCGCCAAAAATGTTGGTTTTACCTTCACTGGCCCACTGATCGGCCAGTTCAGCCATGGTAGACGAGGGGGTGATCGGATAAATCGCGCAGACTTCGTTGATGCGGTAAGCCACGTAAGCGACTGCTTCGTTGCCTTCCAGAGTAATGACTGAACTGGAGTCCATAGTAAGTACCTGTAATGGAGTGGTGGTGGAGGAGTAGGAGGAGGGCGCGTCTACGCCGATACCGATTCGGTTACCATCTCTATGGCGTGACAAGGGCATTGCTCGTAACACACCGCACATCCGGTGCAGCGGTCATAGTCGTAGCGGTAGCGTTTGCCGCGTCCGAGTTTGATGATGGCTTTTTCCGGGCAGGCACCAAAACAGCCGTCGCATTCAAAGCAGTTGCCACAGGAAAAACAGCGTCCGGCTTCAAACCGTGCCTGTGTTTCATCCAGACCGGCTACCACTTCGCTGAAATCGGCATGGCGTTCTTTGGCGATGCGTTCGGGTTGACGGGTGCGGTCGGCGACAGTGTGGTAGCCGATGTGCAGGAGATCAAAACCCACCACCGGATGTTTGTCGGCCGGTGCGTAGGCTTGCCCACGCAAAAAAGCGTGTATACAACGGGCTGCTTTTTTGCCGTGGCCCACGGCGATGGTCACGGTGCGTTCGCTGGGGACCATGTCTCCTCCGGCAAAAATGCCCGCCGCACCAGTCATCATGTTGGTGTCGACGATGACGGTTCCATCGCGCTTGAATTCCATGCCGGGCACGCTGTTCAGAAAGCCGGTGTCGGTGTCCTGCCCCAAAGCCAGAATCAAGGTATCGGCCTCCAGCGTTTCAATTTCGCCGGTGGGTTCAGGGTAGCCTTCAGCATTGATGGCCATAACTTCCACCGTGATCTGGCTGTGATCAATCTGCTTGATGGTACGTAGCCAGTTGAACTTAACCCCTTCGGCCAGGGCTTCATCCGCCTCAAACGCATGGGCCGGCATGTGTGCTCTGTCTCTGCGGTAAATGATGAGGGCTTGTTCAGCACCTAAACGCAGGGCGGTGCGGGCGGCATCCATGGCGGTATTGCCGCCTCCGTAAATGGCGACCCGTCGACCCAGCCTGGGGGCCTGATCGGTGCTGACGTCTTTCAGAAAACTCACGGCATCCAGCATTTTGCCGGCCTCTCGGGCAGGTATGTCGATCCGCTTGCTGAGGTGCGCGCCAACCGCCACAAACACCGCATCAAACCCTCCTGACTGCTTAGCCTCCAGCAAATCGTTCACTGTGTGATTAAGCACGATGTTGACCCCCATCGCTTCAATGCGGCGTATTTCGGCCATCAGTTCCGAGCGAGGCAGGCGGTAGGCCGGTATGCCGAAGTGCATCATGCCGCCGGCCACAGGACCGGCTTCCCGAATTTCCACCGTGTGCCCCAGTCGGGCCAGATGATAAGCCGCCGAAAGACCGCTAGGCCCGGCCCCCACCACCAGCACCCGTTTGCCACTCGGTGGAGCATCCGGTAGTACGCGCCAGTTTTCGGCCAAAGCCAGGTCACCCAAAAACCGCTCAACCGCATGAATGCTGACTGCCCCATCCAAAGCGTTCCGGTTGCAACCGGATTCGCAGGGGTGATAACACACCCGGCCATGTACAGCGGGCAGTGGATTATCCCGCATCAATACACGCCAGGCTTCCTGGTAACGCCCGGCCTGGGCCTCGGCCAGCCAGGCTTGAATGTTCTCACCCGCCGGACACGCCTGATTACAGGGCGGCAGCATATCCACATAAACCGGGTGTCTCATACGTACAAAACCGGTACCCCGGTCATGCAGTTGCAAGTCGGCGGGGCGGGTTAAATCGCTATAAATGGTGTGATCGGTCACGGTGTTTATCCTCTGGTTTATGATGAAATTTATCTGTAGGTGTGAATTCAAGGGATTAGCCTAAGCCCCCCAAACCCCTATCGTCATACCGTCTTGAAGTTTATCTTCCTGCCAGATTCGCTCATCCCAGGTGGACTGCGACCGGCAATCGAATAGTAGTAAATGCGCTTCGTCTGCGCCACAGCGTAAAGCATATTCCCGGGTTTGCTGCAAACCCGGTTCCAGTATGGCGTTCTATACTCCGCGCTGGAGTTTTAATTCCAGCACAATGCGTTGTACAGGGCCGTAATAGCCTAATTGTTCATCCAGTGGCCATTGAATATACAAATCCGTGCGCTTTTTCCCTAAGCCATATTCCCGGTCTATACGGCCACCGCCATTGACGATGCGCTGCAAAAAAGCCTGCAATAATAACTGCGGCCCGGCTTCCTTATACTCGAAGTTTTTCAGCCAACTGTCAGAA
>JBPCSC010000213.1:0-3458 GCA_051007495.1 Methylococcaceae bacterium
GGGTGGGAAGTGCCGTCTTGGTCTATTCAAGAGGGAGAGGCCCGCATTCCTGTGCGGGCAGAACCTTAACCAACCACTATTTTTTCAGTCGGTTGAGACGTTCGGTGAGGCTGCTACCCGTGGGGGCGGTTTCGCCGTTGGTGGCGGCCATGGCTTGTTCGATCAGACGGTTTTGTTCACGCTCTGCAGGAGCCAACAAACGGGCACGCAACTGGGCGGCATCGGCTTCCTGACGGGCAGAACCGGCGGCACGCTCCATGGCTTCAACGGCCTTGGAATAGCTGCTGGAGCGCTGTTTGATACCGGCTACCCGCTGTGCCGTATCTTCGCGGCGTAGCGCGGCTTCGCGTTCCTGCTCAGCTTTCAACATATCACGTTTTGCACGGTTGGCGGTTTCCCGCAGGTTTTTCATTTCTTCAGCCATTTGTTTGGCATTTTCTTCCAATACTTCAAGCAACTCTAAAGCATCGTCGGCTTCGCGCTGCTCTCGCTCAATTTCAGGAACGGCTTCTTCCATCAGTTTTAATAATTCTTCCAAAGCCGCAGCCACTTCGGTATTGCCGGGGTCGGTAGTCAGATCGGCTTGAAGTTTTTCAGCCGCCCTCATGCGCCTATCCTGCAAGGCGGCTATCGCATCGACTTCCTTTTTTTCTTTTTGATAATCAGCCTTGGCGCGGGCGACTTCTTCCGAGACGACCCGAAAGTGGGATTCCACCTCCAGGATGGCGGCTTCGGTCATGGCATCGGGGTCGGCGGAGGCCAATAGTTCGGCGACTCGTTCCCCGGCTTGTTGGGCTTTGGCACGGCCTAAATTCTTGAACAGATCAAACATATCAGTATTACCTTTATTGGGGGTTGCAAGAGGAGGGTGGGATATAAGGGCATTGCGGCACTATTCCAGATCGGCGACTTTCTTTTCCAGTTTTCTGAGGCGGTTCCACATGTCATGTAGTTTGGGAAACACCGCCATGTTTTTGAGGTATAGCTTCAGCGGTTGAACCGGCCCGCCCGCATACTGACCCGGTTCACGGATGCTGTTGGGCAACCCGGCCCTATGCAGCAGCAAGGTGTCGTCAGGCACGGTGACATGATCAAGCACACCGGTTTGACCGGAGGCAATCACCCGTTTGCCAAACCGACTGGAACCCGAAATGCCCGAATGAGCACAGATGATGCAATCTTCACCGATGTCGACATTGTGGCCGATGTGACACAAGGCATCGATGACGACACCGGCACGGATGACGGTGGAACCGTAAGTAGCCCGGTCTATGGTGGTATTGGCACCTATGACCACCCGATCTTCAATCCGTACGTTGCCGGTGTGGGGAATGCGGTAATTGTGACGGGCGGCATCCTGGGCAAAACCAAAGCCTTCAGAGCCAATCACGCAGCCTGATTTGAGTATGACATCAGCCCCGATATGGCATTGATAGCCGACCGTACAACGGGGATGCAGCACGCTGTTTGAGCCAATTTGGGCTTCCCGTTCAATCACGCTATTGGCCATGATGACCACCCCCGCTGCCAGCGTAACCCCCTCACCGATGACCACGCCTGGCCCTATGATGCAATCCTCCGGCAGGGCGACACTCTCGTGGATAATGGCTTGAGGGTGTATCCGTGGCCATTCGGGGTGACGCACATCCCGATCGGCCCAGGTTTGTTTGATGAGTGCCATGGCCAAACGCACGTTGGGAGCAATAAGGCAGGTCAGGGTGGGTATGTCGGCCAGTTCGGTGGCCAGGGCTTCGGTAGTGACCACCACAGCGGGATGCTGCCCTCGCACGGTGGCCAGATAGCGGGTGTGATCCACGAAGACCAGATCACCCGCCTGACATTCTTCTATAGGGGCAATACGTTTAAGCGAGCAGTCGGCCCCACGCATGGCGGTGAGTATGCCTTGATCATGGTAGCGACTAAAAACCGTTGAGGCGAGTAGCGTCATCTGGTCACCTGGAGTGTAGGGAAAGGGCTGGGTTTGGGTCATGGGAGTAAGCGGATGTAAATTTGTATATTTTGTCAGACGGTTTCAGAATAGCCATCTTTTATTACCGTGCTTTAGCTAGAGGAGCGCAACATGAACAGGGTTTTTAATTTTAGTCCGGGTCCATCAGCCCTGCCGGAAGCGGTGCTGGTTCGGGCGCGGGATGAATTGCTGGATTGGCATTCGACGGGTATGTCGGTGATGGAAATGAGCCACCGCAGCAAAGCCTATGTGGCCATCGCCGAACAATCCGAAGCGGATCTGCGCGAGTTGCTGGCCATACCGCCAAACTACAAGGTTTTGTTCCTGCAAGGCGGAGCCACCGGCCAGTTTGCGGCCATTCCCATGAATCTGCTCGGAGACCGTAGCCGGGTTGTTTATCTGGATACCGGGCTTTGGTCAGAAAAAGCCATCGCCGAGGCCAGGCAGTATGCTGACGTGCAGGTGGCTGCCAGTTCCAAAGCCACCCACTACACCACAATCCCGGCGCGAGAGGATTGGCAAGTCGACAGCCAGGCTGCCTATTTTCACTACACCTCGAATGAAACCATAGGCGGGGTAGAATTTCATGGCCTGCCTGAGGTAGGCGAATTGCCGCTGGTTTCCGATATGTCGTCCAACATTTTGTCGCGTCCCATTGAGGTCAGTCGTTACGGTTTGATCTACGCCGGTGCGCAGAAAAACATGGGTCCTTCGGGGATCACCGTGGTGATCGTCCGGGACGATTTGATCGGTCATGCCATGCCAGCCACTCCTGGTGTTATGGATTATCGCAAACAGGCGGATAATGGCTCCATGCTGAATACTCCGCCTACATTTAACTGGTATCTGCTCGGATTGGTGCTGGATTGGCTGAAAGCACAAGGCGGATTAAACGCGATGGCGCAACTCAATCAAACCAAAGCAGACACGCTTTATTCCGCCATTGACCAATCCGGTTTCTACAGCAACCCGGTTGATGTCTCGTGTCGTTCCACCATGAATGTGCCGTTCCGCTTGCCAGTTCCGGAACTGGAAAAACCATTTCTGGAAGCCGCCCGCAGTGTCGGTCTGGTTAATCTCGAAGGACACCGCTCGGTCGGTGGACTCAGAGCCAGTATCTACAACGCCATGCCACTGGCCGGGGTTGAAGCCCTGGTGGATTTCATGCGCGAATTTGCCCGCACCCACGGATAAGAGAAGAGTACCCACCATGTTTAACATACTGACCTACAACAACATCTCTACGACCGGTCTGGAGCGTTTTCCGGCATCGCTTTATCGCATAGGTGCCGATTGCGAAACCCCCGATGCCATACTGCTGCGTTCACACGATTTACACGGTGTCGCCATACCGGCCACCGTCAAGGCGGTGGGTCGGGCCGGTGCCGGGGTGAATAACATCCCGGTAGCCGAATACTCACGTTTAGGCATACCGGTTTTCAACGCACCCGGAGCCAATGCCAATGCCGTCAAGGAACTGGTTTTGGCC
>JBPCSC010000214.1:0-1339 GCA_051007495.1 Methylococcaceae bacterium
CTTCAAGGCGGCCTCCATTCAGTTGCACGTCACTTTGAGTAAACCCTTTAGGCACATCGGTAAAGGCAAACTGTATAGTCGCTTTTTCACCGGCTTTTAATGTGGGGGTATTACTGCAGATATTAAGGCTCAAGGCATCGTCATCCTGAATGGTGACCAGGCCCGCACTGCTTGAAGCCAGGTTAATTCCTGTTGGGTTGGCGAGTTGTACGCTGAAGGTTTCGTCGTTTTCTACCCGGGTATCTCCCAGGATGGTTAACTGGATTTGTCTGGTCGTTTCACCGGGCTTGAATTTAATGCTTCCCTTTGCGGCCTGATAATCACTGCCTGCTGTCGCGGTGCCGTCCAGTGTGGTGTAGTCGACACTTACTGCTGATTTGGATTTGGCTGAAAGGCCGACATCCAGTGTGATGAGTTGTGTTCCGTTATCGCCTTCGGTTATGTTGCTACTTTTTACCTGTATGGTGGGTAATCCCAGGGTAACCACATTGACGGTAGTATCCCTGAATACCAGGGTTTCGATTCCGGTCAGCAAGTCGCTGCCTTCGTCCAGGCCATCCAGGGTATTGTTATCCTGCACCAGCCAGGCTTTTGAAGTATTATCATAACTTACCCAATAGTCACTCCGTTTGCCGGAATATACGGCTTGATCCTGTCCGTCTCCGCCGTCGAGTTGGTCATCTCCAGCACCTCCTGTCATAGTATCATCACCTGCCAGTCCTATTAGCGTGTCATCTCCATCCAGTCCGGTTAATACATTATTGGCTGTATTACCGCTCAGGGTATTGGCCAGGCTATTTCCGGTTGCTTGCAAGGGTTCATTGCCAGTCAGTTCCAGATTTTCTACCCCTTGAGGCAAGCTAAAGCTGATAGTACTGATGACGGTGTCGTTTCCACCACTGCGTTTGCCTGATTCCACAATAACATCCGAGGTATCCGTGATGAGATATACGTCATCGTCATCCCCTCCTGTAAGGGTATCTGCGCCGGTTTCACCATTTAGGGTATCTTTCCCGCTTCCACCATCCAGTAGATCATCTCCATCGCCTCCATTAAGGCTGTCATTACCGGATCCGCCCAGCAGGGTGTCATTACCGGCATCCCCACTTAGATAATCATTTTGCAGGCCACCATCCAGTACATCATTGCCGTCGCCGCCATACAGGGTATCGGCACCTCCTTGTCCGGATAAGGTGTCATTGCCCGCTAAACCTTTAATTATATCAGCGGTTTTCTTGCCAATCTTTTTGTCATCGCGGTTAGTCAGCGTATAAGTAGCCATGAGGTTTATCTCCTTGGGTGGATATTCGAAATTGAAAGCTTGAGATGAGTTTTATGC
>JBPCSC010000215.1:0-3694 GCA_051007495.1 Methylococcaceae bacterium
ATATGTACCTGGGTTACTTTGCCGCCGAGGAAATCACTGAGGGCGACAACCCGCCCATTGGTATTATTTTGAGCCGCCAAAAAGATGAGCTACTGGTGGAATACGCCACCTATCAAATGGATAGCCAGCTTTTTGTGCAGAAATATCAGTTGTACTTACCCGACCGCGAAGCCCTGCGCCGAGAGTTGGAGTTGACGCTAAGGGAGGTGGATGATGCCAACAACCAATAAACCCATCCGCCATCTTGCCAAGGCTTGGCTGGATACTGAGATTGTGCAACGCTCCGTTGCACCATTACCTGCATGGTGCGGGCGAGCGATTGTGGGAGATTACTGATGCGTAAAAAAGGCAAAAAATTACCCCATTATTTACCCATGACGATGGGGGCGTTATGGAAGTGATGCCTGGTTACAAAATGACTGAGGTAGGGGTTATTCCTGAGGATTGGGAATCTCGGCCTCTGAGTTCAATTGGTCGATTCAAGAATGGCATAAACAAAGGTAGCGAGGCGTTTGGTCATGGAACGCCATTTGTGAATTTGATGGATGTTTTTGGTGTAAACAGCATCAAATCGTGTGATGGTTTGGGCTTGGTAAATACATCCAACGCAGAGCAGGAGACATACGATCTTAAGCTTGGGAAACGAACCTGCCGAAATCCCCTTGAACGCACAGCCATTTCACGCCAACCCAGGGAGAAACAACAGTGAGCCTGATCCGTCGAAACTTTACCCAAGTATGGGATCAACTACGCGCCCAAAAGCCCCAAATGGCGCAGTTTTTGGAATCCGTGCAAATCAAAAATTTGCGCGGTATTGAAGATTTACAGGTTAATTTTAGTTACCCGGTCACCGTTGTGGCGGGTCCTAATGGATGTGGTAAGTCAACGGTCTTGTTTGCCTGTGCATGTGCTTATGATGTTCCGGGCAAAAGGGATTATAGCCCTGCTGTATTATTCCCCAGCTTAAAAGCCAAATTTGCGCCTGACGTTTCTGATGTACAAGGCACTCCTTCGTTTGAATATCATTTTTTTAATAACGGTAAGCACTTGGGAATGGCATGGCTGCTTTTGAAATCGAGGAATAAAAGTTTCATGGGGCGAAAAAATGGGCGGCAACCCGAAAGAGATCTGTATCTGCGCACCTTGGCCAATTTAACCAGTCCGTCAGAAGTACGCAGTATTTTACAAATCGGGAATCAAGCATTTAACCGCAACGATATTGATGCCGATTTAAATGCCTTTGCACACAAAGTCTTACCTTTTAAATATCGTGGTTTGAAATTATTAACCTTAAAAGATAAAGATTTACTTTTTGCTGATCGTGAAGGCGCAACGACACCTTATTCTGAATTTCATATGTCTGCGGGTGAGCGTGCTTTATTGCGTATTTCAAAAGATATATCGCGCCTAAAAAATGCCCTTGTTTTAATTGATGAAATTGAAGCAGGGCTACATCCTTATACACAACAGCAAGTGATGCTTGAGTTACAGCGACTGGCCTTGCGTAACAATTTGCAAATTATTGTGACCTCTCACAGTTCAGTGATTTTAGAAAGCATACCTCCAGAAGGACGTATATTTTTAGAACGAATCGCAGATAACGTCACGGTACAGCCGCCTTATCGGGATATTTTTCAGCGTGCTTTTTACGGGCGATCACAAGATCAGTTGTCGGTGTTGTGTGAGGACGCGGTTGCAGAAGCCTTGATTCGGGGTGTATTGGATCGAATTAACCCTGATTTACAGTTGACTCATGACAGTATCACCGTAGGCCGTGACACCGGAAAAGATCAATTTGCGCAACATGTTGAGGCATTGGGTAAATTTAATCTGTTGGATGAATTTATCTTTGTATTAGATGGAGATGCAAAATCGGTTGAGGGGCAAATTATACTGGCAGCCAGTAAGTTTAATCGGGTGATTAAACCGCTTTATTTGCCAGGTGATGTACCACCAGAGGAATGGATATATAAGGCTCTGGAACACAATATGATGCTGTACAGTGAACGTCTAAGCGCACCTAATCTTGGCAGCGTGTTGCAACAATTACGTCAGCAATTTGATGGTGCGGCAGATAAGCCGACGAATATCTCATAAGCACGCTATGCAACGCTGGCGGATTCGCTTCAACGAACGCCTGAGGATATTGCAAGATTCGTTGGGTACTCAGAATCAAATGTCGGAGAAATGTGTATTTTTGCCAATGATCTGAAGCAGGCTGTCATTGATTGGCGCAGTCGATCAGGGACTTAACAAAATCGTCTTTATTATCAAAGGAGATAAGAAAAATGCCTGAACAAGTGCGTTCCGAGCGCAAGACGCAGAACCGTGTGGCCGCTCTGTTTACCGATGCCAGTCGCCCTGACTGCCTTGGGTACGATCACCTGGGTGACTGGAGCAAACGCGACAACAACCGCCCCATCGAAGCCGATTTACTGCACGGCAACCTCAAAAAGCGCGGGTTTTCCGATGCGCACATTTCCGCCGCCCTGCAAAAACTCCTGACCGCCACCGACTCCACCGGCATCACGCTCTATCAAGCCAATCTGCGTACCTACCGACTGCTGCGCTATGGCGTACCGGTACAGATTGCAGCCGGGCAGGCGCATGAGACCGTGCATCTCATCGACTGGGAAACGCCCGGCAACAATGACTTTGGCCTGGCCGAAGAGGTGACCTTGCGTGACGGCTGCGAACGGCGGCCTGATCTGGTGGTGTACATCAACGGCATTGCCATCGCCGTTATTGAGTTGAAACGCAGTTCGGTGGAGGTGGCCGACTTCGTCGCAATTCTTGAAGAACATTACCCCAGCTGGCGAGAGGCCCGTGCCGAGCTTAATGAGTTGCCACTGGCGGCAGCGGTTTGGAAGGAGTAAATGATTCGCTAGTACCTGACAGGCATAAAACAAAAGCGTGATGGGCGAAGATTACCCCTCAGAACCCTTAGCCGAATACCGCACCCAAGGCCTGGTGCTGGCGGCTTGGGATCAATTGGAAACTGGAGTATTGCACTGATGAAATTTCATTTTGAACAGTTGGGCCTGCTGGATGATGCCGATATCGAACTGGCCGATCTCACGCTGATCTGCGGAGAAAACAACACCGGTAAAACGTACGCTACTTATGCTGTTTATGGTTTTTTGCGCAGTTGGCGACAAATTTTACGTTTCTTGCTGGAAGACGAAATTAACAGGCTACTCGCAGATACAAACCAATACCGTATTGATTTGGCACTGCTGTTTGATGGCAAGGTGGACAGCTACCTTGAACGTATGGGCAAGGCTTATGTGAGCGGTTTGCCGCGTGCATTGGCTGCGGAAAGCAATGTGTTTGAGAACACGATTTGCGTGATTAACTCTTGCAAGGCAACAGATTTTTTAACTCAAGCCTATCAACGAACGGTGCAAGCGGATGCCAGCGGCAAAGTGCTGGCGACGCTCAATAAAGAAGCGGGTAATACCCTGCTGGATGTTCTGGTGGCGGACGCTGAAGGGCTACAGCAACCGTTTGGCGGCCTGACTGATTTCATCATCAATGCGATGGCCGATATAGTGTTTGCGGAGCACCTTCCACGCGTTCATAGTGCCAGCGCAGAACGTACCGGGGCCGCCATTTTTCGCAAAGAGCTAGACATGGCCCGAACCCGTATGCTGAAAGCCATTCACCAGATTGATTCCAAAGAACTTAAACGCAA
>JBPCSC010000216.1:0-57971 GCA_051007495.1 Methylococcaceae bacterium
GGCACCCGCCAGCAGCCCCCGTTTGGTCATGGTGGTCATGATCGACGAACCTTCAGCCGGTGAGTATTACGGGGGGGCTGTAGCGGCTCCCGTATTCTCAACGGTGATGGAGGGTGCTCTCCGCCACCTCAACATTGCCCCAGACCAGAAGGAAACCGTTCCTTTGTTCGCCGCCGAGCGAGACGAGGCAGCATGACGGGCTGCCGTGCGCCTCACTCACCACCCACTCAAACTCTCGGCACTCTCCTGGAAGAATGGCCTTTGCCTCCTGTTCAGGCTGAGATTCCGGTACGAGGGTTGTGCATGGATAGCCGTCGTATCCAGCGAGGTGACGTGTTTGTCGCTTTGGCTGGCCGACAGGAACACGCCCTCGAATACGCTGAATCCGCTATACAGCAGGGCTGTGCGGCCATTATTTATGATCCCGAACAATGTGATCCAACACAGGCAGCCGCTCTAAGTGGCATCGCTTATGTGGGCATACCCTCATTGGAACAGCATATGGGTCGTCTGGCGGATCGGTTTTTCGATAGCCCTTCGTCGGAACTGGCGGTGGTAGGAATCACCGGAACCAACGGCAAAACGTCGTGCAGCCACTTCATTGCCCAAGCACTCGCTCAGCAGACACCGGCCGGTGTGATAGGAACACTCGGCTGGGGCATCCCGCCCAACCTGAAGCCTACCGAACACACCACCCCCACCGTACTAGAAGCGCATCGAATGCTGCGCGGACTCAGGCAACTGGGTTGCCGTACTGCCGCTATCGAAGCTTCATCGCACGGCTTGCATCAAGGGCGGCTTGATGGCGTGCGATTTACCGGCGCACTGTTCACCAATTTCACCCGAGACCATCTTGATTATCACGGTGACATGGCCGCATACCTGGATGCCAAACTGGTTTTGCTCGACGCGCCAGGTTTGAAATTCGTGGTATTTGATGCGGACAGCGCATTCGCCGGAGCCATAAGAGCCAAAATTCCGTCTGGTATAGAAACACTAGCGTTCAGCAGGCGGGTTGAACCCGGTTCCCACCGGCAGGCGACCTTAAGCGTGACAGACTACACACAAGACGACACGGGTTTGGGGTTTTGGGCGCATTACCGGAATGAGACCGCTCCGGTTCGGGTTCCATTATTTGGCGATTTTAATGGCCAGAATGCTCTGGCCACGCTGGGTGTCCTGATAAGTTTAGGTCAACCGTTGGCGAGTGCTGCGCGGACTCTCGAACACATCCGCCCGGTAGCGGGCCGCATGGAACGCTACCAACAAAAGGGTCGCACCGTGGTGGTCGATTACGCCCACACACCGGATGCCTTGAACAGCGTGCTGGAAAGCATCCGCCCAATGTGTACGGGGCGACTCTGGCTGGTGTTTGGCTGTGGTGGTGATCGAGACGCTGGCAAGCGACCCGAAATGGGCTCGGTGGCCGTCCGTCTGGCCGATCAAATCGTCATCACCGACGACAATCCCCGCACTGAAGACGGAGGCGTGATCGTGGCCGATATACTCAAAGGTTGCAGTAAGGCTAGAGCGGTAGAGGTCATCCGGGATCGTTTAACGGCCATCCATCATGCCATCAACCAAATGCGTACAGGTGATTGGCTGGTCGTGGCCGGGAAAGGCCATGAAAACACGCAAGAGATTGGGGGGCAGAAAATGCCGTTTAGTGATAGGGAAGTCGTTCAGCGGTGCTTGAGTTTGATGCAATGAACGCGCTGCAACGATTATCCGATTGGGCGCGTGTAACGGGCGGTGAGTGGCAGGGAGACGACATTTGCCTATCTAGCCTCTCCATAGACACCCGTAAACTGGAACCCGGCCAAGCGTATCTCGCAATAAGGGGTGAGCGATTCGATGGCAATGATTTTGTCGCCGAGGCGGAGCGTTGCGGGGCTTCAGCACTGATCGTCGAACGCTGGGTGGATAGCGGGCTACCGCAAGTTAAGGTGGCAGATGGGCGGCTGGCCTTGGGGTATCTGGCTAAGGAGTGGCGAACCGCGTGGGGTGGGATTGTGATCGGGATTACCGGCAGCAACGGCAAAACCACAGTCAAGGAATTGGTGGCCGCACTGTTGGCTGAATCTGGTGCGGTCTGGAAAACCCAGGGCAATTTCAATAACGACATCGGTGTACCGCTGACCCTGCTGCAATTGCGCGAAGCTCACCGCTACGCCGCCATTGAGATGGGAGCCAATCACCCCGGTGAAATCGATTATGTGGCTCAACTGGCCATGCCCAATGTAGCCATCATCTCAAACGCAGGACCGGCCCATCTTGAGGGCTTCGGTTCAGTTGAAGGCGTAGCTAAGGCCAAAGGCGAATTACTTGATGCCCTGCCCGCTGACGGAATAGCTCTGCTGAACGTCGACGATCCGTTTCACGATCAGTGGCGTGAACGGGCCGGTTCGCGGCGCGTGTTACGGTTCGGCTTTTCTGACAAAGCCGAAGTACGCGCTCATTCGGACTCCGTTGTCACAGGGTTTCAGGATGGCCGCTTTCATACCCGCTTTACTGCCGATGTGGATGGGCGTCATCTGGACATCCATCTCCCATTGTGTGGTCGGCACAACGTGCGTAATGCCTTGGCCGCTCTGGCGGTAGGCCATGTATTGGGACTGGATGACAGAGCCTTGATGTCCGGAATGATGAACATCGCCCGGGTAAGCGGTCGGTTTCAACCACTCAAAGGCCAGCGCAATATGTTGTTGATAGACGACACGTACAACGCCAATCCAGCTTCTGTGGAAGCGGCTCTTGCCGTGTTAGCCGACTGGCCGGGCGAGGCCTGGATGGCTCTGGGTAGCCTGGGGGAATTGGGCGACACCAGCCCGGCTTTGCACGCAGCATTGGGCCACAAGGTTCGTGCAGCCGGTGTGACCCGCTTACTGGCCACAGGCCCAGATGTAGAACACACGCTGACCGCTTTCGGAGCGGGGGCCAGGTATTGCAGCAATCAGGCTGACATGATCGAACACATATTGAATGAACCCGTTGCCCCCGCCATCTTGTTGATTAAAGGCTCACGCAGCCAGCAGATGGAGCGGGTCGTAGCCGCCTTACGCGAGCAGGACACCCCATGCTATTGATTCTGGCTGAGTTTCTCGGCAAATACCTTGACGTTTTTCGGGTATTTCATTACCTCACCTTCAGGGGCATTTTGAGCGTACTGACCGCTCTGGTCATTTCCTTGCTGATCGGCCCAGTCATGATTCGCAAGCTGAGTTCCTACAAAATCGGCCAGAATATCCGCAGTGACGGGCCGCAAAGTCATTTGTCCAAAGCAGGAACCCCCACTATGGGTGGAGCGTTAATTCTGGTGTCCATTAGCATTACCACCTTGCTTTGGGCTGATCTGACTAACCGCTATGTGTGGACTACCTTGTTGGTTACGCTGGCGTTTGGGGCGGTGGGATTTGTAGATGACTATAAAAAACTGATACTCAAAAACAGCAAGGGTTTGGCAGCCCGTCACAAATATCTATGGCAATCAATCTTTGGTGCCGGTGCCGCCTTGTTCCTGTTTTTTACCGCCAGCGTCCCGGCTGAAACCCAGTTTATCGTGCCGTTCTTCAAACAGATTGTGCTGAACATGGGCTGGCTATATCCGATCATGGCCTATTTCGTGATCGTAGGCACCAGTAATGCCGTCAATCTGACCGATGGCCTGGATGGTCTGGCCATCATGCCCACTGTGATGGTGGGAGGTGCTTTAGGCATTTTTGCTTATGCCTCAGGCCATGCCAGCTTTGCCGAGTACCTGGGCATCCCTTATCTACCCAAATCAGGCGAACTGGTCATTTTCTGTGGGGCTTTGGTCGGTGCCGGTTTGGGCTTTCTCTGGTTCAACACCTATCCCGCTCAAGTATTCATGGGCGATGTCGGCGCACTGGCCCTGGGGGCTTCTTTAGGGGTTTTGGCCATATTGGTACGCCAGGAAATTGTTTTAGTCATTATGGGAGGGGTGTTCGTGATGGAAACCTTGTCGGTGATGCTGCAAGTTTTGTCTTTCAAACTCACGGGTAAACGGATATTCCGCATGGCCCCCATACACCATCATTTTGAATTGAAAGGCTGGCCTGAACCCAAGGTCATCGTCAGATTCTGGATCATCACCGTTATTCTGGTTCTGTGTGGATTAGCCACCTTGAAACTGAGGTAAACGAGACGAGCGTATGAGTAACGAGCAATCAATTGCCTCTTCCCTGGAACGACTGGGGCTGGATATCCACACATCGCGCGTTTTAATTGTGGGATTGGGCAAGACTGGCTTTTCGATAGCCCGGTTTCTGTCGCGGATGGGAATTTCGTTCGCAGTCACGGATACACGAGAGCGTCCTCCTTTGCTGACCGAACTGAAGGAGAACCTGCCGGATGCAGCAGTTTTTCTAGGTGGTTTCAACCGTGCCGCGTTTTCAGCGGCCACTCATATTATTGTGAGTCCGGGAGTGTCGCTGGATATTCCCGAGATACGGCAAGCCAGCCGGATTGGCATTCCAGTATTCGGAGATCTGGATTTGTTTGCGTGCAAGGTTCAGGCACCTGTTGTGGCCATCACCGGAGCCAATGGCAAAAGTACCGTAACCACCTTGGTTGGATTGATGGCTGAGGCTGATCAAAAAAACGTTCGGGTTGGCGGCAATCTAGGCACACCTATGCTGGATCTACTGGATGACGACGCAGACCTTTATGTGGTGGAGTTGTCCAGTTTCCAGCTCGAACGTTCGAGCTTGTTCCAGGCTGATGTCGCTACCGTCTTGAACATCAGCCCGGATCACATGGATCGCTATCCTGACGTAAGCGGCTATGCCGCCGCCAAGCAACGGATCTACGCCGGTTCGGGACTCATGATTTTGAACCGGGATGATCCGATGGTGGCGGCCATGCAGAAACCCGAGCGTAATATGCGTTGGTTTGGTTTATTGGAGAAGGATATGGATTACGGCCTGATCACGTATGGTGGCGAGGAATGGATCGCCATTCGCTCGTCCGGCCCACTGCTAAAAACAAGGGAAATACGCCTGCAAGGCCGCCACAATCTAGCGAATGCACTGGCCGCTGTCGCTTTGGCAGATGCGGCGGGAGTGTCACACTCCGCCATGATCCAGGTGCTCAAGCGGTTTCCAGGTCTTGATCACCGGATGCAATGGGTCGCCGAAATTGATCATGTCACCTGGATCAATGATTCCAAGGCCACCAACGTGGGTGCTTGCCTGGCTGCTTTACAAGGATTGGACAATAAAGCTGTGTTGATTGCGGGTGGAGACAGTAAGGGGGCTGATTTTTCCATTTTGCGTGAGGTGGTTGCCAGCAAAGTACGCTCCGCTGTGCTGATGGGCAAAGATGCTCCACTGCTCGAACAAGCCATAAGTGATCTGGTGCAAACGGTGCGCGTAGACAACATGAAGCAAGCCGTGCGTACCGCCCGGACTCTAGCCCAGCATGGTGATACCGTGCTGCTGGCACCAGCCTGTGCCAGTCTTGATCAATATCGGGATTTCCAGGAACGAGGGCATTCGTTTGCGGATGAAGTCAGGAGATTGGGCGCATGATAGTTAGAACTCAAACCATACGTGCGAAGGGATTGGTATTGCGTTGGGGCAGTCATTTCTTTTATCTGGATACCGTATTGCTACTGTCGGCCATGGCTATTTTGTTGCTGGGCTTTGTAATGGTGGCTTCGGCTTCGCTGCATCTGGGCGAAAAAATGGCCAATGACAGCTTTTATTTTCTCAAGCATCAAGCTGTACACATCGCCATAGGCTGCGCGACAGGACTGGCTGTTGTTCAGGTCAAGCTGGAAACCTGGGAAAAATGGTCAGTATGGTTGTTTATCGCTGGGTTGATCATGCTGGTGGTGGTGTTAATTCCAGGTGTAGGCAAAGTCGTCAACGGCAGTTCACGCTGGATCAGCGTACTGGGCTTGCGAATTCAGGTATCAGAGGTATTCAAGCTCATCGCCGTGATATTTATGGCCGGTTACATAGAGCGGCAACTTAAGGTCGTGCGTACCTCGGCTCAAGGGATGATTCGTCCTCTGGGCATGTTGTCGGTAGCGGCTGTTTTGTTACTAAAAGAACCTGACTTCGGAGCCACAGCCGTCATTATGACGACTGCACTAGGGATGCTGTTTCTGGCCGGGGCCCGCTTGTGGATTTTCGGTTTGTTGTTGGGTTTGCTGGTGGGCATAGGCGTGACCTTGGTCATGACCGCCGAATACCGGCTAAAACGAGTACTCAGTTTCGTAGACCCATGGCAGGATCCACTGGATACCGGCTTTCAGTTAACCCAGGCCTTGATTGCTTTTGGCCGGGGTGAATGGGCCGGCGTGGGCTTGGGTTCCAGTGTACAAAAGCTGTTTTACCTGCCAGAAGCGCACACCGATTTTCTTTTTTCGATTATTGGTGAAGAACTGGGGTTGCTGGGCACCAGCACTGTAATTCTGCTGTTCATGATCGTGGTTTGGCGTGCCTTTACCATCGGGCAACTGGCCGAGCGGGCCGGCATTCGCTTTGCTGCCTTTATGGCTTATGGCATAGGCATCTGGTTTGGTCTTCAGTCATTTATCAACATGGGAGTCAACATGGGCCTGTTGCCCACCAAAGGCCTGACACTTCCCCTCATGAGTTACGGCGGTGGCAGCATGATGGTGATGTGTGCTGCGCTGGCACTGCTGTTTCGTATCCGCAATGAAGCCATACAAAACCTGGCTGGCCATCCTGCTCGGAGTGGCTTGGTGTGGTCACGGGCATAATAGAGAACCATGGAAAAACACACAAAAAAACTGACATTGCTTATCATGGCGGGGGGAACCGGTGGCCATGTCTATCCGGCTTTGGCCGTAGCAGAGGCCTGGTGTGCAGCCGGTCATGCGGTGGTGTGGATGGGAACACGTTCTGGAATAGAAGCCCGGGTTGTGCCTGCTGCCGGGATTCCCATGGAATGGCTGGCGGTTACCGGGATACGCGGCAAGGGGGTGTGGGGCCTGATGAAATCGCCATTTATGTTGCTTCGGGCTTTGTGGCAATCTTCAGTAATACTGCGTAAAGTTCGTCCTGATGTGGTACTGGGGATGGGGGGCTTTGTTGCAGGCCCTGGCGGATTGATGGCCAGATTTTGGGGTATTCCCCTGGTTCTACATGAACAAAACCGGATACCCGGTACAACCAATCGTTTGTTGTCCGGATTGGCTCAGCGGGTGCTTGAAGCGTTTCCGGGCAGTTTCGCTCCCAAAGTGGGCGCAATCTGTACCGGAAATCCACTTCGAGCCAACTTATGCGCCCCTAAAAAAGAGCGGCAACGCGAAGATGAGGACGTGCATCTACTAATTATGGGTGGAAGCCTGGGGGCTATGGCGTTGAACGAACAAGTACCACAAGCCTTATCCCGGCTGGGTTGCTCGATCAAAGTTCTGCATCAAAGCGGAACCCAAATGCTCGAACAAACCCGCAACACCTATACGAGTCTGGGGATTCCAGCCACCGTGCAAGCGTTTGTAGACGACATGGCTGCTGTTTATGCCTGGGCCGATCTAGTAGTCTGCCGCTCGGGAGCCATGACCATCAGTGAACTGGCGGCGGCCGGGCTTCCTGCCCTACTGATACCGTTTCCGTACGCGATAGACGATCATCAAACCGCCAATGCACGTTATTTCAGTGACGCAGGAGCCGCCATACTGCTGGATCAAAAAGATCTTAGCCCTGAACGTTTGGCCAAAATTGTGGAAAACCTCATACTGAACCGGCACCGTCTGAACCGCATGGGTATTGAGGCACTGACCTTGGCCCGACCACAAGCCACCCAAGACGTCGTCCATCACTGCTTGCAAGCCGCCCAATCATGAACACAATCGAACCCAGCCCAGAACGACACGGAATGCACCGCATTCGCCTCATACATTTCGTGGGGATAGGCGGTTCCGGCATGAGCGGCATCGCCGAGGTATTACTCAATTTAGGTTATCAAGTATCCGGTTCGGACTTGCAGGAAAACAGCAGCATACGCCGACTGGAACACCTGGGGGCTAAAATCTGGTTTGGACATGCTGCAGAACACATCGCTCAGGCGGAAGTCGTGGTTATTTCCAGTGCGGTGGGAAAAGCCAATGTCGAGGTTGTGTGCGCCCGCGCCCGTAAAATCCCGGTCATCTCCAGAGCTGAAATGCTGGCCGAATTGATGCGCTTCCGCTTCGGAATCGCCGTGGCCGGAACCCACGGAAAAACCACAACGACCAGTCTGGCCGCCAGTGTCCTGGCTGAAGCAGGGCTGGATCCCACCTTCGTAATCGGGGGAAGACTCAACAGTACCGGTACGCACGCACAACTGGGTAAGGGTTCTTATCTGGTCGCTGAAGCCGATGAAAGCGATGCTTCATTCCTGTATTTGCAACCCATGATTGCCATAGTGACCAACATTGACCGGGATCACATGGAAACCTACAGTGGAGATTTTGGCCGTCTCAAACAAACCTTTATTGAATTTCTCCATCACGTTCCATTTTATGGATTGGCAGTGCTCTGTGCGGACGACCCCGGAGTACGGGAAATTCTGCCTGAAATCAGCAAGCCGGTGAGAACCTATGGTTATGGAGAAGATGCCGACATTCGGGCGGAGGCCGTCCATCAGGAAGGCTTGCGTACCCACTTCAACGTATTGCGCGGGAATGGATCGCCACCCTTGGCCGTCACTTTGAATCTGCCGGGGAGGCACAATATCCTCAACGCACTGGCTGTTATAGCCGTGGCCGGAGAACTCGGCATCGCCGATAAAACCATTCTGAGTGCGCTGACTTCGTTCAAAGGCATAGGCCGCAGGTTTCAGATCAATGGGCATATTTCCTGGAACGGTGGAACAGTCACCTTCGTGGATGATTATGGCCACCACCCCAGGGAAATTGCTGCGACATTGGAATCAGCCCGATCCGCTTGGCCTGATCGGCGGTTGGTGCTGATGTTCCAACCGCATCGTTATACCCGCACTCGCGATTTGTTTGAGGATTTTGTCCTGGTGCTTTCTACCACCGATGTGCTAATACTGCTGGATGTTTATCCCGCCGGTGAGAAAGTTCTTTTGGGCGCAGACGGACGTTCTTTGGCCAGAGCCATACGGGTTAGAGGCCAGATTGATCCAGTATTTGTGGACAAAACAACTGATTTGCCAGAAGTCTTAAGCCGTTTGCTTGAACCCAACGACGTGGTATTAACCTTGGGTGCTGGCAGTATTGGACAGGTTGCTCAAGAACTACCGCGCCATTTGGCAGGGATTGGCTCCACCTAAGCAGATGGATTGCATTAAATGAATGGCAAATGAATGAAGTACAATACCACCGGTCTGCGCGGAGAATTACGGTTCAATGAGCCTATGTCCGATCATACCTCCTGGCGTGTGGGTGGCCCGGCCCGATACTTCTACCTGCCTGCCGACAGAGACGACCTAAGCGAATTTTTAAGGAGAGTACCGGAGGTTGAGTCCCTGCATTGGCTGGGTTTGGGCAGTAATCTGCTGGTGCGGGATGGCGGCATTGAGGGCACAGTACTGTGTACCCGCAAGCGATTAAGGAGGCTGGAACGGGGTGCTGCCAATACGATTGTCGTCGAGGCCGGAGTGCCTTGTGCCTACGTGGCCCGATTCTGTGCAGAGCAAAATTTAATCGGCGGTGAATTTCTGGCTGGCATTCCGGGAACGATGGGAGGTGCTCTCGCCATGAATGCCGGAGCCTTTGGAAGTGAAACCTGGGAGTTAGTCGAGCGGGTAATTACCGTAGACAAAAAGGGAAACACATACAATCGTGATCGCTCCACCTTTCGAATCGCTTATCGCGAAGTAGAGGGACATTCCGGTGAGTGGTTTCTGGCCTGTGTATTGCTCCTCGAACAAGGCGATGGTCTGGCGGGTCGTCAACGGATAAAGTCCATGCTTGCGCGCAGAAGTGCCTCCCAACCCATTAATCTGCCCAGTTGTGGTTCAGTATTTCGTAATCCGGAAGGCGATCACGCCGCTAGACTCATAGACGCGGCTGGATTAAAAGGCTACCGGATTGGGGATGCCTGTGTTTCCGAAAAGCACGCCAATTTCATCATCAACACGGGAAAGGCCTCAGCGGCTGATATTGAAACGCTGATGACACAGGTACAAGAAATAGTCATGCAACGAACTGGACTACTCCTGAAACCAGAAGTCAGGGTTGTAGGACAGGCGAAATAAAGAGAGCATTAAATGGACAAAACCATAACAGACCCCAAACAGTTCGGTCGAGTGGCCGTGATGATGGGGGGTAGCTCGGCAGAGCGAGCCATTTCCCTAAACAGTGGGTCTGCCGTACTCCAGGCATTGTTGAGGGTAGGTGTTGAGGCCGTAGCGATGGATACCGCTGATTCGGACTGGATCGACATCCTGCGCGCAGGTTCGGTTGATCGAGTATTCAATATGCTGCATGGCCCAGGCGGTGAAGACGGAGTGCTGCAAGGTACGCTTGAATCTTTTGGGATTGGCTATACGGGTAGCGGCGTACTGGCATCGGCTTTGAGTATGGATAAATTACGCACTAAACAGTGCTGGCATGGATTGGGTTTGCCTACCCCGCGCTGGTTCGAGTTACGTTCCGAACACGATCTAATCGCGTGTGCGGACGCGCTGGGTTTTCCTGTAATCGTTAAGCCCGCCACCGAAGGTTCAAGCATAGGTATCAGCCGCGCCGACGACATCTCGGAGCTGGAGCAGGCCTGGCAAGTGGCCAGTCAGCATGAAGGTGCAATTTTTGCCGAAGCCTGGATTGCCGGTTCAGAATATACCGTCGGAATCCTTAAAAATAAGCCCTTGCCGCTCATCCGACTGGAAACCCCTCGCCGGTTCTACGATTACGAGGCCAAGTATCAGGCCAGCAATACGCAATACCATTGTCCTTGTGGACTTGATTCCAGCACGGAGCAGCGTGTACAAGATTTGGCCGTAGCCAGTTGTCAGGCCTTGGGTGTTGAAGGCTGGGGGCGGGTAGACATCATGATGTCAGAGGAAGGATCACCATGGTTGATTGAAGTCAATACGGTGCCGGGCATGACCGACCACAGCTTGGTTCCTATGGCAGCAAAGGCTTACGGTTTATCCTTCGAAGAACTCGTCTGGCACATTCTGGAGACCAGCTTCGGATAACCCATCAATATGCAGACCACTAAAAGGAACATACGCCCAGGGAAGCAGCGGGTCTTATCCTGGTTGCCTGTGTTGTGGGTGATAGTGACATTGTCCGCAGGTATGCTGGTTTACCGTAAGTACAGCGACAACCCGCTTCCGATCCGGTACATCAGGGTAGAAGGCGCGATGAACCACATAAACCCGAGTGAAATCGCCCAGCACCTGCAACATTTAGTGGGAATGCCCAGTTACAGGTTAGACCTGTCATCAGTAGAACGGGCCGTCAGACAGAGTGCATGGGTAGATCAGGCCAATGTGGCCAGGTTATGGCCGGATACGATACGGATTCGGATCAGCGAACAAAAACCAATGGCTATTTGGGGTGATGAGGGCTTTGTCAATAACCGGGGTGAGTTGTTTTATCCGGGCAGCATCCAGACGCATACTCATTTGCCGCGCCTTTATGGCCCATCCGGGTCGGAAAAACAACTTTTGGCCATGCTCCATGCCTTGAACAAAGCATGGAAATCACGAGGAATAAAAATATCCCGGCTTACACTGAGCGAAAGACAGGCTTGGTCATTGGTGTTTGATTCCGGTCTCAACGTAATATATGGCAAAAAAGACCCTTCACTGGCAACGATAAAACTGGAGCGTGTATTGCCAGCACTGGGCGAACAACGATTTGCTGAATTAGCGTCGGTAGATGTGCGTTATGCTAACGGCATGGCATTGGTGTGGAAGCAGGCAAAGGCAGTAGGTTCGTCTATGCCATTAGGTCATGAAGCCACCGCGACCTCAATAAAAAAAATGGAAAACCGGTGATTTCCAGCAGTTGTAATCCCTGTCTGCGATAATTCATCTATGAACTTTCAAAATTAAACACAATGGCCAAAAGAGTGGATCGTAGTCTCATCGTCGGGTTGGATATAGGCACTTCCAAAGTCGCCTGTATAGTAGGTGAACTGAGTGATGAAGGTGATATTGAGGTTGTCGGTATTGGTGTGAGTCCTTCCCGTGGGCTACGCAAAGGTGCAGTCGTGAATCTTGAAACCACGGTTCAATCCATACAGAAAGCCGTTATGGAAGCTGAGCTGATGGCCGGTTGTCGTATCGAATCGGTTTATGCCGGCATCGCCGGTAGCCACATCAAAAGCATGAATTCGCATGGCATTGTGGCCATCAAGGATAAAGAAGTCACCCAAAGCGACATTGACCGCGTGATTGATTCGGCTCGTGCCGTAGCCATTCCGGCAGATCAGAAAATTCTCCACATCCTCCCGCAGGAATTCGTAATTGATAGCCAGGAAGGTATAAAAGACCCTATTGGTATGTCGGGCATACGGTTGGAAGCCAGAGTACACATCGTTACGTGTGCCGTCAGCGCATACCAGAATATAGTCAAATGCATCCGCCGTTGCGGTCTGGAAGTGGAAGAGGTCGTTTTGGAGCAGGTGGCCTCCAGCATGGCAGTACTTACGGAAGATGAAAAAGATCTCGGCGTATGTCTGGTCGACATTGGCGGCGGAACGACCGACCTGGCGGTGTATGCCGGAGGGGCGATTCGGGCGACGGACGTGATCCCCATAGCCGGAGACCAAGTCACCAACGATATCGCCATGGCATTAAGAACACCTAAGGATTCGGCGGAGGAAATCAAGAAAGCCCATGCCTGTGCCCTCACCCAAATGGCTCTTCTGGAAGATACGATTGAAATTGCCAGCACGGGCAACCGACCTCCCAGGCTTATCTCCAGGCAAAATCTGGCTGAAATTGTAGGCCCTCGTTACGAAGAATTGCTGTTACTCATACAGGATGAACTGGCCCGTACCCGCTTCGCAGAGCTAATCCCTGCGGGAATGGTGGTTACCGGTGGCAGTTCCAAGGTACACGGACTGGTGGAACTCGCGGAGGAAATTTTCCACATGCCAGTGCGCATCGGAACGCCCCAGTACATCACCGGATTGGGTGAGGTCGTTAATAATCCCATTTATTCAACCTGTGTTGGACTGCTTTTATTCGGAAAGCAGCACTTGTCTCAGGGAGTCAGCAATACGTACTCCGGGATGGGTTTCAAAACAATGTGGGCCAGATTGAAAACCTGGTTCTCCGGTAACTTTTAATTACAGATCATCAACAATAAGGTCAAAAAATGAAATTTGAGCTGGTCGATTCGTACAGCCAAAACGCTATCATCAAGGTGGTTGGCGTAGGGGGTGGTGGTGGCAATGCCGTCAATCACATGGTCAATAGCAGTATCGAAGGCGTTGATTTTATTTGCGCCAACACCGATGCCCAGGCACTCAAGAGCATCCACGCACGTTCGGTGATTCAACTTGGCAACGCGCTGACCAAGGGCTTGGGTGCCGGAGCCAATCCAGAGATAGGCCGTCAGGCCGCTCTGGACGATAGGGACCGTATACTGGAGGTATTAGGAGGTGCTGACATGGTATTCATCACCGCCGGTATGGGGGGGGGGACAGGCACCGGAGCCGCACCTGTCATCGCTGAAATAGCCAAGGAAGCCGGAATCCTGACTGTAGCCGTCGTCACCAAGCCTTTCCCGTTTGAGGGCAAGAAGCGTCGTGATGTAGCCGAAAAGGGCATAGAAGAGCTAAGTCAGTTCGTCGATTCACTCATTACCATTCCCAATGAAAAGCTACTTCCTGTGCTCGGCAAGGATGTCAGCCTCATCAATGCTTTTGCCGCCGCAAACGATGTTTTACTCGGTGCGGTTCAAGGTATCGCCGATCTGATCACCCGCCCGGGGTTGATCAACGTGGACTTTGCCGACGTGAGAACTGTAATGGCCGAAATGGGCATGGCCATGATGGGTACTGGAGTAGCCAGTGGCCCTAACCGTGCTCGTGAAGCCGCCGCCCGTGCCATAGCCAGCCCCCTTTTGGAAGACATCAACCTCAATGGGGCCCGTGGAATTCTGGTCAACATCACCGGAGGTCTGGATTTGGCCATAGGCGAATTCGACGAAGTGGGCAATGCTGTGAAGGAATTTGCATCAGACAATGCAGAAGTCGTCATCGGTACGGTGATAGACCCTGAATTGCATGATGAACTGCGAGTAACCGTAGTCGCCACCGGTTTGGCTCATCATCGTCAACCTAACGAACCGCACATTAAGCTGGTGCACAAGCATACCGGCGAGATTGATTACGATCAGCTGCAGCAACGCCCGTCCATCAGCCGCAAACAACCCAGCAAGATGGACAGCCGAGGTTCCGAACCCAGAGGCAAGGAAATAGACCTCGAATACCTGGATATTCCGGCCTTTCTGCGTCGTCAGGCGGATTAAGTTTTTTCATCGACTGGCCACTACGGCTGCATATAGCGAGAAACATTAATGATTAGGCAAAGAACACTCAAAAACGTTATCCGTGCGACTGGCGTGGGTTTACACACCGGAGAAAAGGTTTACCTGACCTTAAGACCGGCAACAGCCAATACCGGTATTGCATTCCGCCGGGTTGATCTGCCTGAACCGGTACTGATTGAAGCAGTCCCCCAAAATGTGGGTGAAACCACTTTATCCACCACGCTGGAAAAGAACGGTGTAAAGATTTCAACCGTAGAGCATTTATTGTCCGCTTTCGCCGGGCTAGGAATCGACAATGCCTACGTGGATGTCAGTTCTGCCGAAGTACCCATAATGGATGGCAGTGCCGGGCCGTTTGTGTTTTTGATCCAGTCGGCCGGTGTGGAAGAACAAGCCGCCCCCAAGCGGTTCATCCGGATTAAACGTCCAATACGGGTACAAGACGGTGATAAATGGGCTTGTTTTGAACCCTACGAAGGCTTCAAAGTAACCTTCACCATAGACTTTGACCACCCGGCTTTCCGTGAAGAAAACAAAACCGCAAGCGTGGATTTTTCCTCCACCTCTTTCGTCAAGGAAGTCAGTCGGGCGCGTACTTTTGGTTTTATGCGTGATATAGAGGCTTTGCGCCAGCGTCGTCTGGCCCTGGGTGGTAGTCTGGACAATGCCATTGTGGTGGACAACTACCGCGTACTAAACGAAGAAGGTTTGCGCTATGCCGATGAGTTCGTCAAACACAAAATTTTGGATGCCATCGGTGATCTTTACCTGCTAGGCCACAGCCTCATAGGCTCGTTTACGGGCTACAAATCAGGTCACGGTCTGAATAACCAACTGCTGCGTGAACTTTTGGCTCATCAAGATGCATGGGAATCAGTCACCTTTGGTGACGACGAAGAAATGCCTATCTGCTTCATGCGGCCGGTACACGCCGGATCCTGATGTCTCGCATGATCTCCCTCCGGCATGGAAGCCGGACTGGATCGTCTGCTCTCGCTCAAAACAGCTCTAAAGTCTCCCCTGCCTGCCCAATCCGGATTACCGGATCGCCCTTGCGTATCACCCCTCCTCCTACGATGGTGGCCGTCATGCCACCGTGTCCACGCATAACGTTGAACCCCCCTGCTCCCAAGCTCTCCTCCATCCGCGAGCACGGATGACAGGCACCAGTAATCTCCAGCATCACCGTGTCACCAATCTTTAGCCATTGCCCTTTCAATGCGAGAAGATTAATCCCGCTAATCAGCAGATTACGTCTGAGCGTGTGTGGTTCTACGGTGTATCCCAGCAAAGCAGACACCACGGCCAGGTGCTCACTCTGAATAAGCGTCACCTGCCGTTTGCGCTGCTGTATTCCGGCGTAATGATCGCCCGCAATTCCTGTTACGGCATCCAATATCAGTTCGTCTCCCACCAACATGGGAGCACGCCGTAGCGGTCGAACACCCATCCACTCGACTCGCCCGTTACGCGGAAATTGATGTAGCAGATTTTGATAGCTCAAAGTACAAACTTGATGCCTATGAGCATCAGCAGCGTCGCCAATATGGGCCTAAGGATCTTTTCAGGAATCCGGGCACTGAGGTGGCTCCCCAGGTAGATGCCGGGTAGCGAGCCTAATAGCAAACTGCCTAAAAGATTAAAATCGACATTTCCCATGTGTAAATGGCCCAAGCCGGCCACAGCGGTCAAAGGGATGGCATGGGCCAGATCAGTGCCCACAATACGCACAGTGGCCAGACGGGGATAAAGAAAGAACAAAGCCACAGTACCCAAAGCACCCGCCCCCACAGAAGACAGGGTCACCAAAACACCCAGCATCAAGCCCGTCATTATTGTCATGGGTGCTTGCCAACGACCAAAACGCTCAGTGTGCGTGACGCGCTGTACAGCAGGTTCATGAGAACGGAGTCGCATGGCAATGAGCCGATTACGAACAAACAGAGAAATACTCGTCAAGATCAAGGCAACACCCAATGTTGTGGTGATAACCGCCGTAACGGAGTCATCTTTCTCGAACACGTTTTCAAGAAGATAAATGACGGTCAGCGCAGCCGGCAGGCTGCCTATGCAGAGTTGCCCGACGATTTTCCAATCCACCGAACGGTGTTTGCCGTGGTGTACAAATACACCCAAGCCCTTGGTAATAGAGGCGAAGAGGAGATCGGTACCGACGGCCGTCTTGGGGGAAAAACCAAAAAGAAAAACCAACAGTGGGGTCATCAGTGACCCGCCTCCCACGCCGGTCAGGCCCACCAAAAAACCAACCAGCAATCCCGATACGATGTAGCCTGTCAACATTACAAACGCTCCCGTAAAACGATGGAGTCTAGCGGTTTAGCGCGAAGGCACGCCAGTAGGTTGACATAACGGTTTGGAATAAACTTATGAATAAATAAATAAGAAGCAGCCTAGAGGGGCTGCTTCTTATTGAGTGTCCTGCTGAGACCTTACTCCACTATGGCCAGATTTTTTACCTTGGCAAATTTTGCCGCAGTGGGTTGAACTACCACATAACCCGAACCTTCAGCGGTAACAGGAGAAAAATCCACGATCTCGGCGTCAGTGAATTTCTGCCAACTTTTGCAAGTAGCCGAATAAGCCACAGAAAGCTTATCCGTCGCACTCATCGAACCCGTATAAGGCAGTTTGATGAGAATATCGCCCTTACTCGGATTAGCCACGACTTTGCGCGACTGATTCTGGAAGGTCAAAGTATAAACATCCTTAATCTCATTGACTCCGAGATTAGCCGCGCATCCGACATCCGCCTTATTAGAAGCGCGGGACTTCATGGTCACCTTAACAGACCGCATCCGAGTTTCACGATCTGCATCACCAGGCATAATCATAGCCGCCTTGCTAAGACTGGCTTCTCCCACCTCAGAGTTGAATACCAACCAGTGGCTGCTATTCAGTTTTTTGGATATCTTCTCTGCGGTCGATGATGAAATACGGGCATACTGAGTACCGTCCGCATAATCGGCAGTCTTAAAGTAACCGATAATTTCACGGGTATTTTCGGCATTTAAAATTGACATGGAAGGATTGATGGCACTGGCTTCGAGTACTGCAGCCACGCTTTCCTTTATAGTGCCGGCAGAGTCGATCTGATAATACGGTTTACCCAATACAAAAATGCCTTCATCAACCAGGCGACGGTCAGGCACACTACCTATAGGCAGTAGTTTATTGCGTCCGAAAATACCATCATCTGAAACAGCAGCACGATACACACCACGAGTATCTTTTTCATGGCAATCACCACAAGGAACAGACTCCTTGGCCGGACGTGTCTGGTGATTAAGAATATACTCGTTGGTTTCAGTGTAAATAAGTTTTACATCCGGATTTTTGTACCCCTTCCTGTCCAGCAGTTTGTCATAAATCTGCTTGAGTATCTTATACCCGTCATAGTTAACCGGATCACCCAGTTGACCCATCGCGTTAATACTTACACGACCGGCTTCCTGTTGGGTTTGAGGATCAATGATGGCACCATACGCCACTCCAGTAGCATCGGTTTTCCTGGCTAGAACCGATTGCGTTTCATATCGTGACAAAATCCGTCCGCTGGTTTTATCCTGAGCGAAATAACGGGTATGTGGTTTGTATGGTACAACTTTCATCTTGCCGTCGTGATCAATACGGTTTCGGTAATGAATTTCACCGGGTTTGTCATTGTATGCCACATTAGTAATATGACAGGCTTGGCAAGTGATCTGATCGAAATGCACCTGTACCACCTTGTCATACGTAGCGGGCATATATCCTTCCATATACCCTCTTTGTTTCCACAATTCACGGTGTGCATCCAAGGCGGTATGTTCACCCGAACTTGGCAACGACGGAGATTTAGCGGTATCGTGGCAATAGTCACACTCCAGTGGTTTAGGGGCATTGGTTAGGTCATGGCGGATGTCGCTATCCGTGTTTCCCTTGAGGAATTGATGATCAGGCGACAACTCCATAGGAATGGAAGCCGGCTTATAGTATTCCTTAGAGTGACAGGCTACACAGGTCTGAATTTCCCGGCTTTCACCACTATCATCCAGCCATACTTTGCCTTTATGTACGTCATCTTTGAAATCGGCAACCCGAGTTCCGTCCGGATTAAGGGTTTGTACGGAATCAACACCGAAACCATAAAAACCACGCCGACTACCGACCGATTTGCCAGAGGAAATCCGGTTAATACCAGAACTGGCCAAATGACACATCATGCAATTATCGTTATTTGGAAAACGGTACATAGGCATGAGTACATTACCCTGTGCGTCAAAGGCATCTTTATTCCAGATCAGTTTGGGTTGCCCCTGTTCATTAAGATTCAAAGTATAAGACGGCTGTGGCGTATTAGGAGTGATGGTACGGTCAACCCGCAGCAACTGCAGACCATCAGTCGTATCTGGTTTCAGGTTAAGGAATTCCAGCATCGCAGAATTGGCGTAACGAAAAAAACCTTTATTGATAAACTGACCATCCTGTAAAAGACCCCAATGAGTAAATGCGTTAGAGGTGCCATCCTTGCCGTCATTACCGCCTAACTGACTGGCGGGGAACTTCTTAAGATTGGAAAAATTCGCATGGCAGGTCAGACAATCGGCTTCACGCACGCCGCTTTTCTGCCAGTCCCACCGAGCCAGACCGGCCGGCGAGGTTTTATCCCGTTCAAAATAATCCCCATCCTTGTCGGCGATTAGTTCCACTGGTTTTAGATCGTATCGTATGCCGTCACGGTCTTTTTCTTCCCAGCCACCACCCATATGACAGGAACTGCAAGCCTTGATAAAACCAGCTGCGCCCCATTCACCAAAATCGTTGACATTGGTATTGACCTTCTTGGCTAGGACACCCGTCTGACTGCCTTGCATACAGTTATAGCCACCGAAATAACCGGGGCCGACTAAGGAAGAAAGGCCTTTAAATCCGAACTTAGGAATCTTGTCACCACGTTTTTTGCCGTAGTCATCATCAGTTTCATCAGGGCCTTGTTCAAAGTGAAACCCGTGAGTGATTTTGTCGTAATCATGACAACCTGAACCTTCACAACTCTTGCGGGTGCTATACGGCAAGCCGCTTTCCAGCACATGTTTTCCGTTTTCATCCAGTAAAGGAAACACGGGGTGAATCACTGTTATATCCAGATCGTTGGTGGCTCTGGCGACCATAGGGACTAAAATTACCAAACACAAAGCCAGCAGCAGCGTCAGCTGCCTAGCCGGTCTGGTACATCGCCTAAGAAGTGTAAAAAAAATATCGATCATCGAAATGTACCTAGAGCTTGGGCAAGCGTGGTGTGTTTCCCCCACCGGGGTGATCAAAGTCCAGCCTTGCACCGTGAAAAATTAGAATTCAAATGAGAGGGATTATTCCTCGCCAGTTTAGTCAGCAAAATATTTACCAATTGTTACCTTGCCAACAGTTCGATGGGAAACGGTTGTGATTTAACAGGGATGTAAGTACAAACACTTAAAGTGTAATCTGGCCTAAGGCAAGTTAGGTAAGGGTTATATCACGCAGTCTCACTGGCATTTGCCGCAATAACGACAAGTGAGTGCGAGAGGTATTTTATGGCGTTGAAGGAGAGTAGTCATTACAGGATTATTCTGTAGGACGAAAATAATCTGAGTAAAATACAGTATAAGAGTTTAGTGATTAGACAGAGGATAAAAAAGACACCGACGGCAGAATTGCATCATGCACGTTACTAACGTAAATCAAAAAGTAAAAAAGCGGAGAACACGTGCACTTCCGATACGGTAGAACATCTGCCACCGATGTAAAGTCGAGGGCGTGGAAAAAACTTCTTGCAATGAATCATGCCACTTAAATATGTTGTCGAATTACAAGCCTTTATAAGGATGAACCGTATGAAAACTAACATGTATAAAAAATGAATTGTTGGAAAACACACATAAACTGCGGTAAATCCCATGATCACCCGTGAAAGCACAAAGCGTGTCATTTGTCGCGATGCGTGCGGCATAAAACAAAGTTCCATCGGTTAACCCTCTTATTATTACTATATTTCAGAGACTGGCATAAGCTTTGCGTATAAACGAAGTTGGGGCGGGTTTGAAGCACACATCAAAACAATCAAACCCGCACGTTTTTTTATCGAATCGAGAATTGATGTTATGAATCGTTACGTTACAGGAATGCTGGTAATAGCCGGTAATATGGTGTTGAATGAGTGTAATGCCATGAGCAGCCAGACCACTTCTGGAAACCCTCATGATGCGGTTTCCATTCGGCCTGATGTCAAGCCTGGAGATATTCTGGCTATGGTTAATGGAAAACCCATTGCCCGCAGTGCCTTGGGGCAGAATCCACACCGTAATAACATGAAACCGGAAGATAGCCAAAGAGATGAATTAGTGGAGCGTGAATTACTGCGCCAAGAAGCGGAGCGCGATAATCTGCTCAAGGATCCTGCTGTAGCAGAAAAACTCGACAACGCCATTCGTCTGGCCATGTCTCAGATTTCGGCAGAACACTACATAAAATCTGTATCCATTACGGATAATGACGTCAGGAAAGAGTATGAAGGGCATGCTCAAATGATGAAGAAAACCGAGTATAAAGCACGGCATATACTGGTAGATTCAGAGAAAAAGGCAGTAGAGATTATAGAAAAGCTAAATAAGGGCAACTCATTCGAAGAACTGGCACGCAAACACTCAAGTGATAAAGCCAGCCAAGAGCAGGGGGGAGATTTGGGTTGGTTTACTGCGGATGCGATGGTTGAGCCATTTTCTGTTCATGTTATGGCACTCAAGAATGGTGAGATCGGCTCTAAGCCGATACAAACTCAGTTTGGCTGGCATATTGTGCAGCGATTGGAGTCAAGAGAACAAAAACCACCTGCTTTTGAGCAGGTACAGAATCAGATCAGAGCGATGCTGCAGACGCGCCAATTTCATCAGCACCTGGATGATTTAAAACAGCACGCAAAAATAGAAATAACTGAACCCAACGCGAATAACACCTCGCCTGGAACCCAACAGCCTTAAGCTCCGTGGTTTAGTATCCATAATAATAGTGGCGTTCATTCCGCTTATGATGGTGAACAGGAATGAACGCACCATTTTACCCACCAAAACGCATTGAACCCATAAGGGTATTAATTTCAGTAAGTAGACTATGGAGTTTGTCTGTTTCAACATCGGGCAAAGGACAGACGGAACAGACACGACACCCCGGAACTTCCATTTGCGCCAGCTCAGACTGGTTTCCAATAAACAGGCCTGTTACTTCAAGATTCAAAACACAGGCAATCTGCTTTATTCGGGACAAACTAATATCTGTTTCTCCGCGTTCGATACTCCCGTATCCATTGGTGGACATTTCCAAACGGGTTGCCATTTCTTCTTGTGACCACCCACGTGCTTGCCTAAGCAATCGTATATTGTTGTGCAGATTCATACTCGTGTGACTCTCATACTTGGTTGGCCTGTCTGAGGCCAAGGTTATTGAAGTCTTATGAGTCTATCAGGTCGGTTTACTGTGCGATTGTACGGTAGTTCCCGCGTAATGGTTAAGGGATTGCCTATTCATCTCAAATCTTACCCACCCAGAGGCAACATTCAATCCTTAGACCGTGTATGGCCATCAGGCCATGTCACCCCAAAAGCATTGCACGGCGGCAATAGCGGTTAGGGCGGCCGTTTCTGTTCTGAGTATGCGGGGTCCTAACCGCACCGGAAGGTAGCCGGACGTTCGAGCAGATTGGCGTTCGTGTTCGGCAAACCCGCCCTCAGGTCCTGACAACAAAACCAGCGTACCGGATGGGCGAGTCAAACCGCTCAGCCCAGTTTCAGCCCCGGGATCGAAAAACAGCCCCATATCAGGTGAGTTTTTTAGAAAGTCAGTAAGCGCAACGGGTTCGTCGAGGCAAGGAACACGATTGCGTCCGCTCTGCTCACAGGCGGCGCGAATGATTTTCAGCCAGTGTGCCGTTCGGTTGCCGCGCCGGGTTTCATCCAGTTTCACTACGCAATGTTCCATAAAAAGTGGGCTGATACGGGCCACACCCAGTTCCACCGCCTTTTGTATCACCCAATCCATGCGTTCGCCGCGTGATATACCAATGGCCAAATGAACACTCAAAGGCGACTCCAGCGAATGATGGCGTGCCGCTCCGATTTCCAGGCACACGAGTTCACGGTGTGCTTCAACCACTCGGGCAGAAAATTCCTGATCGGTGTCATTGAACACAGTTAATTCGGCTCCTTTCTTGAGTCTAAGGACAGTCTTCAGGTAATGGGCACTGTCATCGTCCAGTTGCAGGCGGGAGTACTCGGTTAAAACCTTCGAAACAAACAGTCGGGAGATTCTCATGCAGAGGGTTCTCCCCGGTGTGGACGTTTGCCGAAAATGGCCGTACCGATGCGAACCATGGATGCGCCTTCGGTAATGGCCGCGTCCAAATCGTCTGACATCCCCATGGATAAGGTATCCAGGCCGGGTAAATCACTAAGCGTATGCAAGGTATCTCTCACCATTCTGAATGCGGTTCGTTGCTGGGTAACATCCTCACAGGGGGCGGGTATAGCCATGAGTCCACGCAAGCGCAGACACGGCAAGTGCGCAATCTCTAGGGCCAATTCCCGCACGGAATCAGGATGGACTCCGGATTTGCTGGACTCGCCACTGACATTGACTTGCAGGCAGATATTTAAGGGGAGGCGGTTGGCCGGGCGTTGTTCACTCAGTCGTTCGGCGATTTTCAGTCGGTCTACTCCGTGTACCCAATCGAAAGACTCCGCCAGTAGGCGAGTCTTGTTGGTCTGAATAGGGCCTATGAAATGCCAGATAATGTCAAAATGGGCCAGTTGACGCTGTTTGCTCAAGGCTTCCTGCACATAGTTTTCGCCAAATTCCCGTTGCCCAGCCTGATAGGCGGCTATCAGTGCTTCGACGGGTTGTGTTTTGCTGACTGCGATCAAGCGCACCGTGCCTATGTCTCGACCGGCGTTATGTTCTGCCGCCCGGATACGCAGACGAATATCGTCTAGCCGTTCGGCTACAGGTTTGGAGTGTGGGTTCATAGTGGTTAAAGGTTCTCGTCGTGGGGGTGTTCTCTTCGCGCCAGGTATCCGGAAACCTATTCGTAAAATAAACGGGCATCCGTCTTGACTTGGGGGTTCACTTTAGTGGTCAAATAGCCGCCCTTCAACTTCCGTACACGTTTCTGTCTGCCATGCCCATACGCTTGCTCCCGCCACAACTCATTAACCAGATCGCCGCTGGTGAGGTCGTAGAGCGACCGGCTTCGGTCATCAAGGAATTGGTAGAAAATGCCTTTGATGCCGGGGCTAGTCGTGTCGAGATTGATATTGAGCTGGGCGGATTGCGGTTGATGCGGGTGCGTGATGACGGATGCGGCATAGAAGAAACCGAATTGCCACTGGCTTTGTCGCGCCATGCCACCAGCAAAATCAGCAGCCTGGATGACCTTGAACACATCACCAGTATGGGGTTTCGGGGCGAGGCATTACCCAGTATTTGCTCAGTTTCGCGGCTCACTTTGACCTCGCGCACCCCGGAAGCCCGTTGTGCGTATCGCGTGAGCAGCGATGGCGGCGAACAACATTTTGATGTGCAACCTGCTGCTCACCCGACCGGTACTTCTATTGAGGTCAGGGATTTGTTCTACAACACACCGGCACGGCGCAAATTTCTTAAATCCGACAAAACCGAATTTGGCCACATCGAAACCTTGATCAAACGCATGGCCTTGGCTCGGTTCGGGACCGGTTTTGTGCTCACGCATAATCAGCGCGCCGTGTTGGATCTGGTGCCGGCTCTGGATATGGCAGCGGTCGAGCAGCGGGTCAGTCTGTTGCTGGGCGAACATTTTCTATCCAACGCCCTCCGGGTTGATGATCAGGGAGCAGGTTTGTCATTGGAGGGTTGGATAGGCGTGCCTACCATAGCCCGCAGTCAGGCCGATCAACAATATTTTTACGTCAATGGTCGGTTGGTGCGGGACAAGGTGCTGACCAACGCGGTCAAGCAAGCGTATCAGGATGTGCTGTATCAGGGGCGGCAACCGGTATACATATTATATTTGGCACTGGATCCGGCCTTGGTGGATGTCAATGCACATCCCACCAAAATGGAGGTTCGTTTCAGGGACGGTCAGTCGATTTACCGATTCATTCTCTCCAGCGTACAACGGGTGCTTTCGGGAGCCAGACCGGGTGGTTTTGAGAACCGGGTAGAATTCGATCAACCCAAGGCCAGTCAGGCGCGTATTCCTGAAGCACCTGTCCGGCCAGCGTATCGCTCAGCAGGTGGAGCCGAACCCGCCTACCGGCGAGAGAACACCTCTTTGAATGTCAATGAATTGACCCGCGCCTACCAAAACCTCTACAACCCGGCGACGGAGTTATCTTCCGTACCCGTAAATCCGGCCACGCCGCCTTTGGGTTATGCCGTGGCTCACTTGCATGGAGCGTTCATTCTGGCCGAGAGTGCGAGCGGTTTGATTGTGGTGGATGCTCATGCCGCCCATGAGCGGGTCACGTATGAGCAACTGAAAAAAGACCATGCGGCCGGACGTATTCCCAGCCAACCCATGTTGTTGCCAGTCCGGGTGGCCGTCAGTCCGTCCGAGGCAGAACTGGCTGAAGCCTGGGCGGAATCTTTGCTTGAACTGGGAGTGGATTTATCCCGCACCGGGCCTGAAACCTTGATGCTGCGTGCGCTGCCTTCCTTGCTGGATCCCTGTGATGGCGAGGTGCTGATTCGCGATATGCTGTCTGATCTGAGCCAGTTCGGACACAGCCACAGAATTGAAGAGCAACTCAACGGGATATTGTCTCAACTGGCCTGTCATGGCTCCGTTCGCGCCAACCGCAAACTGACGGTGGCCGAAATGAACAGCTTGCTAAGGGCCATGGAAGCGACTGAACGCAGTGGTCAATGCAACCACGGCCGCCCTACCTGGGTAGAACTGGATATGAAGCAACTGGATAAGCTGTTTCACAGAGGTCAGTAGTCAAGCCACCGATGACTCCCCCACACGCACCCCATGTCCTGGCCATTATGGGACCAACCGCATCCGGCAAGAGTCGTCTGGCCATAGACCTCGCCGAGCGACTGAACGGCGAAATCATCAGCGTCGATTCGGCTTTGATCTACCGGGGTATGGACATAGGCACTGCCAAACCGACCCCCACCGAGCAGCGCGGCATACCGCATCACTTGATCGACATTCGTGATCCCGCTGAATCCTACTCCACCGGAGCCTTTATTAAAGATGCCGGTCGGCTTATCACCCACATCACCCATCAGGGCAAGCTGCCTATACTGGCTGGCGGAACCTTCCTGTACTTCAATGCCTTGTTTCATGGTATGGCGGAATTGCCCGAAGCCGACCCGGCAGTGCGTCGGGCGATAGATCAAGAAGCCGACCGTCTGGGGTGGTTGGCCATGCATCAGGAGTTGGCCCGTGTTGACCCGGAAGCCGCAGCCCGCATCCACCCCAATGATCCCCAACGCATACAACGTGCGCTGGAAGTCTGGCGGCTGACAGGCACTAGCCTCACTGAACTCTGTACCCGCACCCCGTCGCAAGCGTTTCCATTAAATGTCACCCGCATCATCGTTTCCCCCACCGATCGCAGCATACTGCATGAACGGATACGGCAAAGATTTCTAGCCATGATCGAAAACGGCTTGATTGAAGAAGTGGAACGCCTGTACCAGCGGGGAGATTTGCATCTGGATGTACCGGCACTGCGGGCCGTGGGGTATAGGCAGGTCTGGTTGTATCTGGACGGAACGTACAACCGCGAAACACTGATGGAACGCGGCGTTATCGCCACCCGCCAGTTCGCCAAACGCCAATATACCTGGCTACGCCGGGAAACCACCGGTTACCGTTACGACAGCGAATCACCCAGGCTCACCGAAAATGTGCTTAGGGATTGGAGTAGTCGTGCCGAGCAGCACAGCAAGGCGTGAAACAGCCCGACTGCCATTTCTCACCGAGTGCAAAGCGCACGTAATGGCACGTCATGCCTGAATTACCCGAAGTAGAAACCACCTGTCGCGGCATTAGGCCGCACATCCTTAACCAGACCGTAGAGCAGATCGTCGTCCGTGAACACCGTTTGCGCTGGCCGGTGACTGGCGACTGGATAGCCGCCCTGCCAGGGGCTGTGGTGACTCAAGTCTGGCGGCGCGGCAAATACATCCTGCTAGACACCACCTACGGCACGCTCATCCTGCACTTGGGTATGTCGGGCAGTTTGAGAATCACCACGCCCGAGATGCCGCCGCGTCGGCATGACCACATCGACCTGGTGTTCGCCCACGGGGTTTGCCTGCGTTTTCATGATCCGAGGCGGTTTGGATGCCTTTTGTGGACTGAAACCAATCCGGCACAGCATCCACTGCTGGCCGAACTCGGCCCTGAACCTTTGGCCGCAGACTTTACCGGCGACTACCTCGCGGCACGGGCCGACAAACGCACTCAAGCCATTAAGACCTTCATCATGGACAGCCATCAAGTGGTGGGGGTGGGGAATATCTACGCCAACGAAGCCTTGTTCCGGGCCGGTATTAACCCCGCTCGACCAGCAGGCCAGTTGTCTGGCTCCGATCATGAACGACTGAGTGCGGCCATACGCTCAGTGCTGGCGGCCGCCATCACCATGGGCGGCACAACCCTGCGGGATTTCGTCAACGAATCAGGTGCTCCAGGCTATTTCAGCCAGACCCTGATGGTTTATGGCCGAACCGGACAAGCCTGCCGGGTGTGTGGTCAGGCCATCCAGACCACTCGGCTAGGTCAAAGGGCGACGTACTGGTGTGCGGTGTGCCAAAAGCCATGAATCACAGCGTGAGCAGGCTTCTGATTTGCTTCTCGTTGTAGCGGCCACGATTCGCCAGACAAAATTCAATTTCATCCCTATACCGACCATAAAACCCCAGCTTGATGTCGCGGGTTGCGGATCCATCCAGCTTGGTGTGTTTGCTTTTGGCGGCTTGTGCAGCCGCGATCACCGTCGCCAGTGGCTGCTCAGGAGCGATATGACTGAGCAAACGGGTGAGGGTTAGCTCAGTGTTGCTCCATAAATCTTCATAACACAGGTTTAATGGCTCGATGTTCCGTTTTTGGAAATACGTTTGCCAACCGTATTCCTGCTGGCAAATGTGCAGCATCCAATCCCAGATTTTGCCGTCGTCGAAAACAATCTCGGTCGATGGACTCTCTTTCTTGCCCGTAGTCGAGTGGAAATAGCCGGTTTCTGTCGCTTTATAGAGAGACAGGGCTTGGCCCAGCAGGTCACGCCGAGTCCAATAAATGTAGTGGTCGAATGCAAACGGCGCGACGCGCTGCTGGTTGGACTCCAGATACAACCGCCACTGAAACCAACTGCATTCCATCCCGAAGGTGCGGCGTTTGCGGCTGAGCATCAACCGACGGATGCGCCGTACGTAGGAGGGCAAATCCTTGCACGGGTGCGTACTCAATATGCCGGGCAAATGATTGGGGTTCAGCCATTCTTCGGGCTGACCGGCCAATCGGGTATCTACCAGCAGGCTGGTCAGCCAGGAACTGCCGCTTCGTGGCGTAAAGGCGATCAAATACTCCGATCTGGCCTTGGCAGGCAATGCACGCATTGCCTGCTTGTCGGCCGCATCAAACCGCTCGTGTGCCGCTGATTCCTGATGGGCAAAAATGTCCAGTAATCGACTCATATTTCTGATCCTGTGCAACTAAATGGGTGAATAAAAGAGAAGGAAATCCTACCACGCGACCGTCTCAAGACCATCCCACCCATAGCCTCACCGATCGGTAACAACCCCACATCACGCAAACACCATCTTGACATCACACGAATCGTCGCTATGATTAGCACTCACCCAAGGCGAGTGCTAACAACAAACCCGGCCTGGTTCTTGGGAGGGTTCCGCCTCACAACTTTTAGTAAAAAAACGGAGAGTACGATGAATATTCGTCCCTTACATGATCGTGTAATTGTTAAACGCCTGGAAGAAGAACGCACTTCACCAGGTGGTATCGTCATTCCTGATTCCGCCACCGAAAAGCCCATGCGCGGCGAAGTAATGGCTGTGGGTAATGGCAAAGTTCTGGACAACGGCGAACTGCGCGGCCTGCAAGTCAAGGTGGGCGAAAAGGTTTTGTTCGGTAAGTATTCCGGTACCGAAGTAAAAATCGACGGCATGGAAGTCGTGGTCATGCGTGAAGAAGACATCATGGCCGTACTGGAAGGCTGATATCCGCAACCTTAATCCAACAACCATTTATAAACTGAAAGGTAAATCGCAATGGCAGCAAAAGACGAAAGATTTGGAGATGATGCCCGTAGCCGCATGGTACGGGGTGTCAATGTACTGGCTCATGCAGTCAAGGTAACTTTAGGTCCCAAGGGCCGTAACGTGGTTCTGGAAAAGAGCTTCGGTGCCCCGACCGTCACGAAAGACGGTGTTTCAGTCGCTAAGGAAATCGAACTGTCCGACAAGTTTGAAAACATGGGCGCGCAAATGGTGAAGGAAGTCGCTTCCAAGACTTCCGACGTAGCCGGTGACGGCACCACCACGGCAACCGTACTGGCTCAGTCCATACTGGTTGAGGGCCTGAAGGCTGTAGCCGCCGGCATGAATCCTATGGATCTGAAGCGCGGCATCGACAAAGCCACCACTGCCGCTGTGGAGGCCATTCATGAAATGTCCGTTCCTTGCACCGACAACAACGCGATTGCTCAGGTGGGCACTATCTCCGCCAATTCCGATACCTCTATCGGTATGATCATTGCCGAAGCAATGGAAAAAGTAGGCAAGGAAGGCGTTATCACGGTAGAAGAAGGCTCGGGTCTGGAAAATCAACTCGACGTTGTTGAAGGTATGCAGTTTGATCGCGGCTACCTGTCGCCTTACTTCATCAACAACCAGCAAAACATGAATTGTGAGCTGGAAAATCCGCTGATCCTGATCTCTGAAAAGAAAATTTCCAACATCCGTGACATGCTGCCCGTACTGGAAAACGTAGCCAAGGCCGGTCGTCCGTTGCTCATCATCGCTGAAGATGTTGAAGGCGAAGCACTGGCTACTCTGGTAGTCAACAATATGCGCGGCATCCTCAAAGTAGCCGCCGTAAAGGCACCTGGTTTCGGTGATCGCCGCAAGGCCATGCTGGAAGACATCGCAGTGCTGACGGGCGGTACGGTTATCTCTGAAGATATCGGGCTTAGCCTCGAAAAGGCCGGCCTGGGCGAGTTGGGTACTGCCAAGCGCATACACATTTCCAAGGAAGAAACCACCATTATTGATGGCGCAGGCAGCAAGGACACGATTCAGGGCCGTATTGCCCAGATTCGCCGTCAGATTGACGACACCAGTTCCGACTACGACCGTGAAAAACTGCAAGAACGCCTGGCCAAACTGGCTGGCGGCGTTGCGGTGATCAAGGTAGGGGCAGCGACTGAAGTCGAAATGAAAGAAAAGAAAGCCCGTGTAGAAGACGCTCTGCACGCTACCCGCGCTGCCGTAGAAGAAGGCATAGTGCCCGGCGGTGGTGTAGCCCTGATCCGCGCACTGCAAAAAATCAAGGATTTGAAAGGCATCAACCACGATCAAGATGTAGGCATCAGCATCGCCCGTCGTGCCATGGAAGAACCACTGCGTCAAATCGTTACCAATGCGGGTGACGAGGCTTCTGTCATCCTGAACAGGGTTGCAGAAGGCACGGGTAACTTTGGTTACAACGCGGCTACCGGCGAATTCGGTGACATGGTGGCCTTAGGTATTCTGGATCCCGCCAAGGTCACCCGCACTGCATTGCAAAATGCGGCTTCCATAGCCGGTCTGATGATTACCACCGAAGCAATGGTTGCTGAAGAGCCTAAGGATGACGCTCCAATGCCAGGCGGCATGGGTGGAATGGGCGGCATGGGCGACATGATGTAAGCCTGCCGCGCTGCACTTGGGAAGGATTCCCGCAAAAAAAGCCCCGTCCCAGGACGGGGCTTTTTCGTTACGTTCGCTGAAGCTCGGCTTGTCACCACCGTTGCCGCTAAAAGACACACCCTCGCGGAAGGAGTAGATTTTTCGGGTGGGCCACCCTCACTGGGTGTCCAGATCATTCACCTTGAGATAAAGCCTTTCCTCACGAGTGGGCGTGGTGTAATAGCGCGTTGCATCATCGCCCAGATCCGGTAACGCACGATCGGACACCCTGGAGATGTCCACCCACTCGCCCAGGCGCACCTTGAGTGAGGTGTTGATGCGTTGAGAAGACATGGAGAGCGATTCCACTTCCATAAGTACTTGATCGTTCAGCACACGGGCGATTACGCTAAAACCTTGCTCAGGCCTATGTTCGGCCTGTGGTAGCGGCACGGGCGGATAATAATAGCCAGGCGGTACGGGAACTGGTGCAGGTTTGGATGTGGTGAGATGTACCTGAGCGGCTTGGCCGTCCAGTGTCTGGATTTCAATCACTGAACCGCCCTGACGGCGGGACGGAAGCGAGTAGGTGTGTGCGGAATGTAGGTCTTGATCGGGGGCATGGTTGGCGGAGACGACGGAAATCAGCAAACGATGCCTGGGTGTGTCGAGTCGTTCTATCCAGGCTTTAAGCACGGAGGTACGCTCTGGACTGGCCTGAATCAGCACTTCAGAGCCGTTGGGAAGTATGACTTCACCCGCCTGCAGCAATGCTTGCACGCGAGGCATGAGGGATTCGGCGGGTTGGTGGCGCAGGCTTATGGCAACCACGGGTGAGTCCGCCTGACTGACGAAAGACAATGCAAGCAAGCCGATCACAGCAGCCCGCAAAACCACTAAGCGGGTGGATGGGCCGAGACGCGCTTTAAGCCGTCTTGAGCAGACTTTCTGCCAGTCGGCTATCTGCCAAAGCTTGATCGTATAAGGTTTCATAGCAGCGGGCACTGTGTTCCCAGGAGAAATCACGCCGCATTCCGGCCCTTTGAATTTGCTGCCATAGGGGTTTGTTTTGAAACAGCGCGTGTCCTCGGTAGAGCGCGTCGTATAGTGATTCGGCATCTGCCGAGTCAAAAACGATACCGGTTGCGTGCTGATACCCCAAGGCTACCGGGTTGGCATCAGTGACGGTATCGGCCAGACCCCCGACCCGCCGTACGACAGGAACCGAGCCATAGCGTTGGCTGTACATTTGGTTGAGTCCGCAGGGTTCGAAGCGGGAAGGCATGAGAAACAAATCAGACCCGGCTTCAACCAGATGAGCCAGTTCTTCACTGTAACCGCAAAACACCGCGATGCGGTCAGGATAAAGCCGCGCCCAGCGGAGTAGCAGTTTTTCGTAACGAGCTTCACCATTGCCCACGATGACCAATTGTACGTTTAGCCGCATCAACCGTGGCAGCAGTTCAATCAGCATGTCGATGCCTTTCTGTTGTACCAACCGCCCTACCCAGGCTGTCAAGGTGATGTCCGGGTCTTCAGACCAGTGGCAGCGTTTCTGTAAATGAGCTTTGTTGAGCATCCGTCTGGGCAGGCTATCGGCATCGAAATGTACCGGCAGCAGAGGATCAGTGCCGGGGTTCCAGGTGTTGCGGTCTATGCCGTTCAGTATGCCGGATAGCCGGTCGGCGCGGTGCAGCAACAGACCTTCAAGCCCACAGCCAAATTCCTGGCTACAGATTTCACGAGCATAATTGGGGCTGACGGTGTTGATCCGGTCGGCGAATACCAACCCACCCTTGATGAAACAGAGTTGCTCGTAAAACTCCAGACCATCAGGTGACCAGAAACGTTGTGGCAGACGAAGCTTTTTGAATACCGGATACGGGAACAACCCTTGATAGGCCAGATTGTGGATAGTGAATACCGAGGCCGGTCGGCCAGGTTCATCGCTCAACAGGGGCGGGATCAGTCCGGTTTGCCAGTCGTTGCAATGAACGATATCCGGTTTCCAGTTAAGTCCCATCCGGTTCATGGCGACTTCAATGGCGACATGACACAGCAAAGCAAAACGCTCGGGATTGTCTTCCCAGGGTTTGCCATCCGCATCAAGATAAGGGTTGCCCTCTCGGCCAAAATAACCGGTGTGGGTTAACAACCAGACGGGGACGTTCGTGCCGGGGAGTAGCCCCTCGAGTATGGAAATGCCGGCTCCGCCATGGAGCAACTCGCGACAGGGTTTGAAATCACCGGCAGTCACCGCCCCCGGATAGGCGGGCATCAGTATGCGCACATCATGACCGAGTGCCTGCAGGGCGGCCGGGAGACTGCCGGAAACGTCGGCGAGACCTCCCGTCTTGATGAGCGGGTACGCCTCGCTGGTCACGAACAGGATTTTTTTCATTCACCCGTATCCGCTAGAGATTCCAATGCCTCGGCATCGGTCTCAGGTGGAACCATTGCCAGCACTACCCCGGCCAGAGGCGGCAGAACTATGCTGATGGAATAAGGCCGCCCCATCCATTCGCGCTCATCGGTTTTCAGTATGCTGTTGCCAATGTTGCCGCCCGCATAATAAGTGGAATCGGAATTGAACAACTCACGATAGTTTCCGGGTTCAGGCACACCGATGCGGTAATCTTGGCGCACAACCGGGGTGAAATTAAAGGCCATCACCAGGAATTGATCCCCGCTACGCCTCAGATAAATCAAAACAGACTTGGCCCAATCATGGCAGTCAACCCACTCAAAACCTTGATGGTCAAAGTCCAGTTCATACAGGGCCGGTTGGGTGCGATAAAGACGATTCAGATCACTCACTAAACGCGCCATGCCTTTGTGGTACGCGTACTCCATCAAATGCCATTCCAGGCTGTGGGCGTGATTCCATTCGTGGCCTTGGCCGAACTCGCAACCCATGAACAGCAGTTTCTTGCCCGGATAAGTAAACATCATGGTGTACAGCAGCCTTAGATTGGCAAACCGTTGCCACTCGTCTCCCGGCATCTTGTACAACATGGATTGCTTGCCATGCACGACTTCATCATGTGAGAAAGGCAGAATAAAGTTCTCGGTAAAGGCGTACAGCAAACCGAACGTGAGTTGATCGTGATGGAATTGACGGTGTACCGGATCCTTGCTCATATACACCAAAGTGTCGTGCATCCAGCCCATATTCCATTTCATGGAGAAGCCCAGTCCGCCCGTCCAGGTGGGGCGCGTCACCTGTGGCCAGGCGGTGGATTCCTCGGCCATGATCAGCGTGTTGGGAAATTGCTGGTGGGTGACCGTATTCAGTTCACGCAGAAAAGCAATGGCCTCAAGATTTTCATTGCCGCCGTATTTATTGGGGATCCAGTCACCGGGTTGTCTGGAGTAGTCGAGGTACAGCATTGACGCTACAGCGTCGACTCTAAGCCCATCAATGTGAAATTCTTCCAGCCAGAACATGGCACTGCCGATGAGGAAATTACACACTTCGTTGCGGCCGTAGTTGTAAATCAACGTCCCCCAGTCGCGGTGTTCTCCCAATCGTGGATCCGCGTGTTCATACAGCGCGGTGCCATCAAAGCGAGCCAACCCGTGAGCATCTTTGGGAAAGTGAGCCGGTACCCAGTCAAGCAGCACGCCAATTCCGTTGATGTGGCAATAATCCACAAAGTAACGAAAATCATCAGGTGTACCAAAACGGCTGGTAGGTGCAAAATAACCGGTGGTCTGATACCCCCAGGAAGCGTCCAGTGGGTGTTCGGTGATAGGGAGTAGTTCTATGTGGGTGAAACCTTGTTCCAGGGTATATTCAACCAGTTGGTGCGCGAGTTCGCGATACCCCAAAAATTGGTCGTTACTGTCTTTTTTCCATGAACCCAAATGCACTTCGTACACCGAAAGGGGTTCATGCAGCCAATCGTGTTGCAGGCGTTGGGTCATCCAGTCGGTATCGTTCCAAACATAAGTGCTGGGAGAAACGACGATTGAGGCCGTATTCGGACGCATTTCAAAACGCTGGCCGTATGGGTCGGTTTTGAGGAGTATCGCGCCATTGTGACGATTACGAATCTCGAATTTGTAGAGTGTGCCTTCCGGGATGCCGGGTATGAATAGCTCCCACACACCACTGCCACCGCGCACCCGCATGGGGTGACTGCGGCCATCCCAGTCGTTGAAATCCCCGGTTACGCTGACCCGTTCGGCATTAGGTGCCCAAGTGGCGAACTGCACACCGGGCACGCCATCCACCGTTTTCGGATGGGCACCCAGTACACGGTAAATGTGCCAGTGTTTGCCTTCTCCGTAGAGGTAAAGGTCAAAATCGGCCAGTTGGGGCGAGAACGTGTAGGGATCGATACGGGTGTGGGTTTGACCGGCTTGGTCGACCCAGGTGATGCGATAGTGTCCGACCGGAGCTGTGTGTTCAAGGTGGGATTGGAACACGTCGGTTTCTTCCATGCGCTCCATCTCGATATCCTGCGAGCCAAACCACACGGAGCGGGCACCCGGGATGAATACTCTGAAAACATCACCGGATTCGGTTCTATGGCGTCCCAGAAAATTGAATGGGTCGTGATGGCGGGCTGTGAGAATGCGTTGAATGTCTGAATTTAAATTTTTTGTGTCCATGGCTGCACCGGAAGTGATTTGAGGTTCTTTTGAGTTCACTTTATTCTGCCTCTGATAGTAAAATGTCCCGGCGAAACAAGCACCCGAAACGCCAGGAGTATGTTATCAAATTTCCCCCTGGATGTAGTCACCGTCCCTAAATGGAGCCTTCCATGCCCGAATCGATGCACGCCTCCCGCTTTGTAAGCCGCCTGACCCGCCACACATTGGCCCTCATTCTGGCGGGAGGTCGAGGAACCCGTCTGCACAAGTTGACTGAATGGAGAGCCAAGCCCGCCGTGCCCTTTGGCGGCAAATTCCGCATCATAGATTTTCCCCTGTCCAACTGCCTCAATTCCGGGATACGTCAAGTAGGCGTACTGACTCAATACAAGGCCGATTCCCTCATCCGCCATATCCAGCAAGGCTGGGGTTTTTTGCGGGCTGAACTCGGTGAATTTGTCGACATTCTGCCTGCCCAGCAGCGTCTACAGGAAACCTGGTACTCAGGCACCGCCGATGCCGTCTATCAGAACATCGACATATTCCGTCAACGGGATCCTGAATACATACTCATACTAGCCGGTGATCACGTCTACAAAATGGATTACGGGTTGATGATCGCCAATCACGTCGAAAGCAAGGCCGACCTGACCATAGGCTGCATGGAGGTACCCCGCGAAGAGGCCAAAGCCTTTGGCGTGATGCATGTGGACGAAAACAAACGGATAATCGATTTCGTCGAAAAGCCGGAAAATCCCCCACCCATGCCTAATCGCCCCGATCATGCCCTGGCATCCATGGGTATTTACGTCTTCAACACGGCGTTTCTGTTCGAGCAACTCATCAAAGACGCAGACACCCCAGGCTCCAGCCACGATTTCGGCAAAGACATCATCCCTTCGGTCATAAAAAAATATCGCGTTTTCGCCTATCCCTTCCGAGATGACCAAAGCGGTGTGCAATCGTACTGGCGGGATGTCGGAACTCTGGATTCCTACTGGGCCGCCAACATGGAACTCATAGGCATTGATCCTGAACTCAATCTTTATGACAAAGACTGGCCAATCTGGACGTACCAGGCCCAGACGCCACCGGCCAAGTTTGTGTTTGATGACGATGACCGTCGTGGCATGGCGGTGGACTCCATGGTCTCCGGAGGCTGCATAATCTCAGGTTCTGAAGTCCGTCATTCCCTGCTGTTCAGCAACGTTAGAATCAATTCATACAGTCGGGTAGAGGATTCCGTCATCCTTCCGGATGTCAACATAGGGCGACACTGCCGCATCACCAAGGCAGTCATCGACAAGGGGTGTCAAATCCCGCCCAATACGGTCATCGGCGAAAATCTTGAAGAAGATCGCAAACGGTTCTACATCAGTCCAACCGGAGTCATCCTGGTGACACCGGATGTTTTAGGTCAACGCCTGCATTACGCTCGATGATCGGATCGCCTCGGGGTGGTGTTAAAACCTGACCCACCCCGCAATGAATATTCCACACCACCTATCGGCTGTTTTTCAAACGCCCAGCGATCCAGAGGGATAGAACGTGACCACCGTACACAGCATATTGACCAGACGGCAAACAGGGGTTTTGCTGCACATTACCTCCTTGCCCGGCAGGACAGATCAAGGCGATCTGGGTACGGATGCCTACCGCTTCATCGACTTCCTGGCCGAATGCGGTGTCAGCGTCTGGCAAATCCTGCCCATAGGCCCAACCCATCCTGACAATTCTCCTTACCAATGTCTGTCCGCCCATGCCGGCAATCCTTTATTGATTGATCTGGACTGGCTAGCACAGCAAGGCTGGTTGACTGCCGACGACATCACTTCTGCGGAGACCGGCACAAGTTCGGCGTACCGAAAAGCCTGCCTGAAAAAAGCGGGTGCGGTGTTCCGTAAAGATACGCGGCATCCGCTACAGTCGGCGTACCGTAAATTTTGCAAGGAACAAGAATCCTGGCTACCCGACTTCGCCCTGTTCATGGCCCTCAGAGAGCATCACGGCCAATCGGCCTGGCAAACCTGGCCACAAAACCTGCGTGATCGGGCCCCTGACGCACTGGCCAAAACCCGGCGCAAACTGGCCACGCCCATCAGCAATATCAAGTTCGAGCAATTTGTGTTTTCTCGTCAATGGAATGCCTTGCGCCAGTACGCAGCCGCCCGAAACATAACCCTATTCGGAGATATGCCCATTTTCGTCTCCGATGACAGTGCCGACGTTTGGGCCTCGCGCAACGATTTCAATCTGCGAGAAGATGGCTACCCCAGCGTAGTGGCGGGCGTTCCGCCCGACTATTTCTCTGCTACGGGCCAACGCTGGGGTAACCCGCACTACAACTGGGATGCCATGCGGGCGGATGGTTTTCGCTGGTGGTTGGATCGGTTTCGTAGCCAGTTGGCATTACATGACTGGCTCAGAATAGACCATTTTCGTGGCCTGGAAGCCTATTGGGAAATTCCGGCTGAATCGGAAACCGCGATGGAGGGTCATTGGGTAAAAGCACCAGGCGAGGCCTTGCTCGAAACCGTATTCGACACCTTGAACGGGGCCGGTCTGCCCTTGGTGGCTGAAAACCTGGGTATCATCACTCCAGAAGTGGAAGCCCTCAGAGCGCGGTTCGATTTACCCGGCATGCTGATTTTGCAATTTGCGTTTGATGGGGACGATTCCAACCCCTACCTGCCCAAAAACCACACCGAAAACAACGTCGTCTACACCGGCACACACGACAACGACACCACCCTGTCCTGGTATGAAAATCTGAGCTTCGACATGCAGCAGCATGTTCTGCATCGAATCGCTGAATTTCTGGGTCAAGATGTCTCTGACTTGCCGAGCATGCCTGAAGTGTTGAATGTATGCGCTCTGGCCTCCTGCTCGCGCCTGGCCATACTGCCCATGCAGGATATTCTGGGCCTGGGGCAGGGCTACCGCATGAACACCCCCGGCACATGCACCGGAAACTGGTCTTGGCGATTCGACTGGGATCAACTCAGTGCGGACATCAAAACCCGTTTGAGCGATCAAATCAAACAATACGATCGGCATTAAGCCGCATTCCCCCCCACCCCGCGCAATAAAAATCTTGAGAGGAAAGTCGGCCAAACGGTCGGCTTTCCTCTTTGTCTGTCTGGGGGAATATCCTCAGCACGCGGGGCTCGAAGTGCTGAACACCAGTCGGCATCACGCCGAGTGCGGGTTTCCCATGAGTGAATCCCATTCATGCGGTAACTGAGCACGAATTTTCTTCATCTCACCACTATCCACCGCAACTTCCATCACGTTCAGCACAACACGGGCGTGAAAGATCGCATCCGACAAACCCCGTCCTTCACGCTCGGCCACCCGTTGGTAAAAATCCTCCAGGGTAAAACGCCCGTGATACGGCGGAGTGCGTAGAAAATGCCCTATCTCCATCGGCAGTTGGGCCGCCAGATTATCGGCACTGCCACCGTAGAGACGCTCGCCGAATGTTTCCAGAGTGGCCCGGATAGCCCGCACGGCCTCTTCCAGGCTAGCCAAACGGGCCTGATGCTGAACCTGGCCTAAAAAATCTTCATACTTCATGGCAATCCTCCTGAATTATTATTGGATCCCAAACGGAATCAAAACATGATTAAGCGTATCACCCGGACATAATGCCGTTATGAATGAAAAATACCCATACGGGTATTTACCTGAACCCGGCCGGATGCGAACGGTAAAACCACCAATGGAATGAGTGCTAACCCCTTTTTATAATAAACAAATCCAGGCAAAATTATTTCCGGCGCGATAGCGATATTACCTACAACAATGGCATTGATATGGCTGTCAACAGGATCAATCATCAATATTATCTTCTCTCGTTTCATGAGTCGACGGCGACAAGAAAACAGGAATATAAACTCTACAACGAACTGGACAGGATAACCCGTATCCTCAACCATATCCCCGGGCTTTTTTATCTGTTTGACACGCACGGTAGGTTTTTATACTGGAACCAGAATTTTGAATCAGTTTCCGGGTATACCCCGGAACAGATTGCCGAGGCTCACCCATTGGATTTCATCCCCGAAGAACAGCAGGGTGTGGTACTGGACATCACCCGCCAGGTCTTCGTCACCGGTTATGCGGCCAGTGAGTGGTCATTGCTGACCCGCAACAAGATCAAAATCCCCTATTTGTTCCACCAGACCCGCTACCGCATGGACGGCGGCGAGTGCCTGATGAGCATAGGCATAGACATTGGCGAACGCACCCGCCGCGAAGCCGAAACCCGGCAACAGGCCAATTTTGATACCTTGACCGGATTACCCAGTCGCAACCTGCTGTACGACCGCTTCAGTCGCACGCTCAGTGTTGCCGATCGCTACGGGCGATTACTGGGAATACTGTTTATTGATCTGGATTCATTCAAGGACGTGAACGATACCTTCGGCCATCAAACCGGAGACAAAGTATTGCGCCATACCGCCCAAAGAATATTTTGCTGCCTCAGGGACAGTGATACGGTAGCCCGGATGGGAGGGGATGAATTCGTAGTATTGCTACCCGAAATAACAGGAGAAGACGAAGCCTGTGTAGTGGCTGGAAAGATACTGGAAGCATTGCGGAATCCAATGGATCTGAAAGATTGCACGATTACTATTTCATCGAGTATCGGCATTGCCATTTTTCCGGTACACGGACAGACAGAAGAATCATTGATAAACGCCGCCGACCTGGCCATGTATGAATCCAAAAAAGCCGGTAAAAACCAATATCAGGTGTTCAGGCCAACCACCGATTAAATAGCCGTGGTTTCGGTCAAAGGCCAACGGGGACGCGCCCGTATTTCCAGGGGATCACTCAAGCCCGCGCTCAATCGTCTGTAACCGGCATAGGCAATCATCGCCCCGTTGTCGCCGCAAAATTCCAGGCGTGGAAAATAAACCCTATATCCTGCATGACTGGCCATAGCCTCCAGGCGTTGCCGCATCAAACGGTTGGCACTGACTCCGCCCGCCACCACCAGTCGGTTCAGGCCGGTTTGTTCCAGAGCACGGCGGGATTTTATAACCAGGGTATCGACCGCCGCTTCCTGAAAGGCCCGGGCAATATCGGCTTTGTCCTGCAGGGATTGTCCAGACCCATTAAAAATATGTAGCGTGTGGGTTTTTAATCCACTGAAACTGAAATCAAGCCCGGGTCGGTCGGTCATGGGGCGAGGAAAATCAAATCGCCCGGACTGGCCGCATTCGGCCATTCGCGCCACCTCAGGCCCACCCGGATACCCTAACCCCATGAGTTTGGCGGTTTTATCGAAGGCTTCTCCGGCGGCATCATCCAGGGACTCACCCAAAATGTGATAGTCGCCAATCCCCCCCACACGCACCAATTGGGTGTGTCCACCCGATACCAGCAGCGCGACAAACGGAAACTCAGGCGGATCCACTTCCAGCAATGGGGCCAGCAGATGACCTTCCAGGTGGTGTACCCCTATGGCCGGAATATCCAGAGCGTAGGCCATGCTGCGGGCCACGCTGGCCCCGACCAGCAAAGCCCCCATCAAACCAGGCCCTGCAGTGTAGGCGATGCCGTTCAGATCGTGGCGTTCGATTCCTGCTTCGGCCAGCACACGCCGCACCAGCGGAATCAACCACAGAATATGATCGCGTGAAGCCAGTTCGGGAACCACACCCCCGTACTCAGCGTGTAAACGCACCTGGCTGTGTAACAAATGGGCCACCAATCCCCGGCTTGAGTGGTAGAGAGCCACCCCGGTTTCATCGCAAGAAGTCTCAACGCCTAGCACATACATACTTTTTACTTCGTGTTTTAGCGGTTATAATCCCGCGCTTCAATTCGGCCCGGCACAACTCCGGGCCATTCTTCAAACCCAAATTTAATCACGAAAACCGGGGAGCTACATGCCTTCAATCAAAATCAGAGAAAACGAACCCTTTGAAATCGCCATCCGTCGTTTCAAACGCGCCTGTGAAAAAGCAGGTGTCCTGTCCGAAGTGCGTAAACGCGAGTACTACGAAAAGCCCACCGAAGAACGCAAACGCAAAGCGGCAGCGGCAGTCAAACGTCATCTGAAGAAGCTATCCCGGGAACGTTTCGCGCTACAAAATCTACGCAAAGGCCGTCCGCAGGTCTGAGTGCACCACCATGTCTACCCTCAAAGAACGCCTGCAAGCCGACATGAAATCGGCTATGAAGTCCGGTGCCAAAGCCCGCCTGGGTGTGATCCGGCTTATCAATTCAGCCATTAAACAACGTGAAGTAGACGAGCGAATCAACCTGGAAGATGCCGATGTCATCGCTATTTTGGACAAAATGGTCAAGCAGCGGCGCGAGTCCATCAGCCAGTTTGAAGCGGCAAACCGTCAGGATCTGGCCGATGCTGAAAAAGCTGAAATCACAGTGCTGCACGACTATCTGCCGACTGCATTGACGGATGATGAAATTGATAACCTGATTGCAGAAGCCATGGCCGAAGTCGGCACGGAAGGCCCCAGCGCGATGGGCAAGATCATGGCACTGCTCAAGCCCAAAATGCAGGGGCGTGCCGACATGACCGCAGTCAGTGCCCGGGTAAAGGCCAGATTATCACCATAATCCCTACGCCAGGCTGACCCGGACGGATCAATCATCCGGTTCGGCCCGAACCCGCCAGGAACCCATACCCTGATGGCTACACGCATACCCCGCGAGTTCATACAGGAAATTCTGGCCCGAGTTGATCTGGTTGAATTGATCGAAGCCCGGTTGACCCTCAAACGATCGGGCAATAACTACACCGCCCGCTGTCCGTTTCATAACGAAAAAACCCCCAGCTTTTCTGTCCGGCGAGACAAACAGTTCTATCACTGTTTCGGATGCGGTGCCCACGGCAACGCCATCGGTTTTTTGATAGAGTTTGACCGCCTCAGTTTTACGGAAGCGGTTCGGCAACTGGCCGAACAAGTCGGCCTGCCCGTCCCTGCCGAACACGAAAGCGATTCCGCGCCACCGACCATCAACAACCAGCCCTTGCTGGACATACAAAAAAGCGCGGCCAGTTTTTACGCCCGCCAGTTCAAAACCCATCCGAGTGCCCACAAAGCCGTTGAATACCTCAAAAACCGAGGCATTTCCGGTGAAATGGCCAAGCGGTTTCGGCTGGGATATGCCCCGCCGGGTTGGCGTAATCTGCCCTCAGCCTGGCCGGAAGAGTTGCTGATTACCTCAGGGCTTTGCATTCAGAACGAAGGCAAAACCTACGACCGTTTCCGCGACCGCATCATGTTCCCGATACGAAACGGGCGCGGGCAGGTCATCGGTTTCGGTGGTCGAGTTCTCAACGACGACAAACCTAAATACATCAACTCACCCGAAACCCCCGTATTCAAAAAGCATCGAGAGCTATATGGTTTGTATGAAACCTTGGAGCACACCCGCAAACCGGCCAGAATCCTGGTGGTAGAAGGCTATATGGACGTGATCGCCTTGGCCGAGGCCGGAATATCCGAAGCCGTAGCCACGCTGGGAACAGCCACCTCGGAAGACCATTTACAGTTACTTTTTCGTTACACCAATGAACTGGTATTGTGTTTCGACGGCGATAGGGCCGGGCAGCAGGCCGCCTGGAAAGCACTGGAAGCCGCCTTACCCTATCTGCGTGATGGACGCCAACTCAGGTTTCTGACCTTACCCGCCGGTCACGATCCAGACTCGCTGGTTCGTGCTCACGGCCCACAACAATTTCTTGACCTGGCCCAGACGGCGCAGCCATTCTCTGAATACCTGTTCGCGCAACTGACGCACTCACTGGACATGCAGAGCATAGAATCCAGGGCCAACCTGATGCGTTCGGCCACACCGTTGATTGCGAAAATTCCTGAAGGCGTATTTCGCAGCTTGCTGGAACAAAAACTGGCTGAACTCAGCGGTTGTGATCCCAGCCCTCAGCCTGCCCCACGCCCCCCCTCGGTGACAGGGTTCAGACCACCCCAAAACCGCAGATCCAGCAAGCCAAAACCGTCGCTCATGCGTTTCTTTTTGGCCTTGCTTTTATATAAACCCGCACTGGCCCGCCTGTTAACCCCGACCACCCGACGGCTTATTTGTGCCGCCCCCAAGGGCGGATCATTAGCCCAAAAAATACTGGTTTTGCTGGAGGAACACCCCGAGGCATCCAGCGAATCGCTTGAGGACGCATTTAGAGGCAAACCTGAAGAAGGCTTCATCAAAGAATTGTTGACGTGGGCGGCTGACAATATGGTGGCGGATGCAGACAGGCTGGACGCTGAATTTCAAGGCACTGTACAAAAGCTGGAGCAACGTATGACCCAACAACGGCTGGACGCATTATTAGAGCAAAGCCTGCACACCGCGCTTAGCACCACCGAACAGGACGAACTCCGCGCCCTACTGAAAAACTGATTCCCGCTCAGGTCATGGATGCTTATTTGAATTCCAGCATCACGCCACCGTACACCGCCGCTCCAGTCTGATTCAGGCTAATCACATAAGGACTGTGGTTGTCGGTCAGATTTTCTCCACGCACATACAATTTAAGGCGATCTGAATAGTGGTATTCCAGGCGGGCATTCAAACGCAGATTATCGTTGATGGCCAAAAGGTTGCCGATGTCGTTGTAAAACCGATCCCGGTAAACGACTTCCATCCACAAGTGCATGGGTTGCCAGAACTGCCATTCCGCGAAGGTTCTGATGGTGTTCACCGACTCAAATGGCGTACGCCCGTGGGTATCCAGATTAGTCGCGTCGTTATAGGTATACGCCATACCCGCCAGCCACTGCTCATTGAACCGATATTGGCCCATGGTTTCCATGCCGGCACTGGTGGCACTGGCGATGTTGAACAGGCACTCACTCGCGCAAGGCCGTTCAAGGGTGGGTGCAGGGCTCCACGTCAACATGATGAGGTTGTCATAGCGGTGATAAAAGCCGGTCAGATTCAGCGTGAGGTTTTGGGTAGGTGCCCACTCAAATCCCAAATCGCCTCCTGCGCCACGCTCGGGTTTAAGGTTAATCTGGCCCACCAACGGGAATAATCGCTCTGAATAGCCAGGGATACGATAACCGGTTCCCCCATTGGCTTTGAGTTTAAGTGAAGGCCGCCACTGCCAGGCTAAACCCGCATGAACCAGGTTTTGGTCGGCGTATTGGCTGTAGGCTTCATGTCGAATACCCACATCACCGCTCAGACGATTGAACGTGTAGCGGGCATCCAGAAACCCCGCTTGTTGCGAGCGTTCATCGTGAATGCCTGGCCCTTCCATAAAACTGGCAGGCCCGGTTCGGGTGTAGGTAGGGCCGTTGGCGCGCTCATGGCGGCCTTCACTTCCCCACACCAGATGCAGCGTGTGCTGGTCGTTCCCCTGCCAAAGTAACTGGTCATTTTCAAAGCGAGCCAAATACAAATCGGTTGCATAACCCAGTTGCAAACCGGAAACCTGAAGTAGATTGTGCGTTTGGGTGTAACCCAATTGCAGCCGACTGATCCAGCGGTCACTCAGTTGAGCGGTCAGCGTATTTTGAGCCAGCCAGGCCTCTTCATTCAAAAAAGCATTGAGGCTATCCACTTTGGTGACCCGGCCACGATTGATACCCACCCCGTCCCAGGCATTCCAGTTTTTGCGGTACAGAAACGAGCCATCCCAGTGCAAACCTTCGGTGATGCTCCAGTCGGAGCGAGTCAATACCTGAGTACCTCGAGACGGATCCCGTTCCGGATTGCCCTCGTGTCGGGGGGCCACCCAAGTACCTTCAAAAACATCCGTCCGATTGGCCATGACCGCAATCCCGGCGGTTGGGCCTGCCAGCGTACCGCGCAGCGTTTCCCTGAGGAAACCAAAGCGGCCCCCTTCAACCCGAAAATCACCGCCGTCTTTGATTGCGTTACGGGAGGTCATGCGAATACTGCCGCTCAGGGCAGAAAAGGCCTGCGAGGCCGGAGCAAAACCCCGATCCACCTCAACAGACTGCAAACCATCAGGCAGCACGGCATTTAGATTGGTGAGACCGGGCAAGGAATACAAAATGGGTATTCCGTCCAAAGACATCAGCCCCTGCCCACTAGCCCCGCGCACACTTAAGCTGCTCATACCCTCGCCGTCGGTTTTGGTGACCGCCAACCCCGGTTCACCTTGCAGTACTTCTTCAACACTACGTTCGTGGGCGACGGTCAGGTCAGTTTCGGTATATCGGTGAGAAGGTCGCTCGGCGCGAGGGTTCATGCCGTCCATAGCGGTGATGGGGGCAGTAATGGTGACTTCAGGCAGGGTATTGATGAGCGGGGGTTGTTCGTCGGCCCGTATCGAAGGGGTGATTGTTACGAACAGGGAAACAAAGGCAGAAAGACGGAGATCAGCAAAAACACAGTAAGTTTTGGTTTTCATGTGTATACGGAGTGAGTCATTAGTGTTGACTATGGCCTGATGACCGTTCCCGTATGCCTTAGACCTTAATTTTATTGTATGGATGAACACAACCGATAACGCTCGGTGTAGCGTCAGTTTAGCCCTTTTGAGCGTCCCTGCCGGACGGTAAAACCGCCACAAGCAGGAACACAAAAGGAATCAAACGATTCAGATTTCCTCGTCGTCATCCAGGTCTTGCAGTTCTCCGAATTCAAACGGAGTATCGAACAGGCAACGGGCAAAATAACGTAAGGTTTTGCCGGCTTCACGGGATTGATCAATCTGTTCTGGATCCTTGAGCAATTCCATGTAGCAAGTAACCAGAGAGGCAAAGCTGAGCATCAGGGTGTCGTGTGGATCGGCTTCTGGATTGAAAAGATTCGTCATGGTTTAAGTACCTAGTGTGAGTGAATGATTGGAACTGGCTTAGTTTACAAGGAAAAGGTGACGAATAGGTTCATTCATCAAAAAGGCACGTCGTCGTCGAAGTCATCTCCACCGTAAGCCGGAGGAATGGCCGGTGCGGCAGCAGGCGGGGTGTTTTGCCTGCCGGTCTCGGTGCGGGCCATAGGCGGTGAACCCAGCGGAGGCGCCATGTTATCCCCTGCGCCATTGCTGCGGGTGTCCAGCATCTGCATATCACTGGCTACAATTTCAGTCGTGTAGCGTTCAACGCCGTTCTTGTCTTGCCACTTGCGGGTTCTCAGGCTGCCTTCAACATACACCTTACCGCCCTTACGCAGATACTGTCCGGCGATCTCGGCCAGTTTGCGGAAGAACACCACCGCGTGCCACTCGGTGCGCTCCTGTTGCTGGCCGGTTTGTTGATCCTTCCAGGTTTCGCTGGTTGCGATACGGATATTGGTGACGGCTTCACCGCTGGGCATATAGCGAACTTCAGGGTCGGCACCCAGATTGCCGACCAGAATAACTTTATTAATACCTCGTGAGGCCATTGGTTTCTCCTATAGAGTCAGGGTTGAATAGACGTTGTAGCGGGGCGCGTCAGAGCGTACTCCAGCGCGGTTCGATCGAGTTGATGTTTGTCGACCTTAATATAGGCGACTCCCTCATCACCTTGCACCACGGCCTCGGCCACGCCAGGGACGGCACGCAGTGCGGTGGTGATGTCTTCCGCCTCAGCGGAATTGAGCGGGCCGATATTCAGCAGCAGGCTGGACAGATAACGAGGAGGTTTCATGCCGGTAGCCACAATCAGCCAGAGCACGGCGGCGACTGCACAGTACAGAAAAACCCCCGCAGGCCCGAACTGGCCGTGTATCCAGCCACCTCCGGCACCACCGGCAAAGGCACCGAGAAACTGGGAGGTCGAATAAATGCCCATTGCGGTTCCTTTGAGATCCGGTGGCGCGATTTTGGAGATCATGGAAGGCAGGGTAGCTTCCAGCAGATTGAATGCCGTAAAGAAAAGATACAGCAGACCAAACACCCCCCAGAAGGTATCACCCAACCAGACAAATCCGGCATCGGCTACTGCCACCAAACCGATGAACGACAGAAAAACCGATTTCATCTTGCGTTTTTTCTCGGCCAGAATCACAAACGGAACCATGCTTCCCATGGCCAGCACAAACACGGGGAGATAAATATGCCAGTGCGTCGGGGTTTCCATTTGCAAACCATCCCGCATCATGACCGGCAACACCACAAAACTGGCAGTCAAAATCAGATGCAGACAAAAAATGCCGAAATCAAGCCGCAACAGTTCAGGGTTGGCCAATACCTCACCGAACGCGGCCGGACGGGCCTGGGCATCACGGTGAAAGCGGCTGATGGCCGGATCAGGCACCACCGTAAACAGCACGACGATAGCCAGCACAGCCAGAATGGCGATGATCCAGAACAAACCGGACAACCCCAGCCAGTGCGTCAGTATGGGTCCGGTGACCATGGAAATAGCGAAGGAAACCCCTATGCTGATGCCAATCATGGCCATGGCTTTGGTGCGGTGTTCCTCGCGGGTCAAATCAGCCGCCAATGCCATGACCACGGCGGCCACGGCCCCGGCACCCTGCAAAGCCCGGCCAGCGATAATGCCGTAAATCGAATCCGAAAGGGCTGCCACCACGCTGCCCCCAGCGAAGATCAGCAAACCCAGGGCGATCAATTTTTTGCGTCCGTACCGATCAGACCAAAGCCCGAAGGGAATCTGAAACACCGCCTGTGTCAGGCCGTAAGCACTAATGGCCAGTCCGACCAGGACTGGAGTGGCGTCGGTCAAATCGCGAGACATAACCGCAAAAACAGGCAGAATCAAAAACATCCCGATCATGCGCAGCATATAAATAGCCGCCAGCGAAGCACTGGCCTGCATTTCATCGGGTGTCATGGGGGTATCGATTTCGGAAAGCTGGCTCAAACCGGACTCCTGAATAACGAAAAAAAAGAGGGGCTATGGTAGCAGTTCGCACCGTGTTAGGCATGACCGAATAAGTGGAATGCGGCAGGACTCAGCGCAAGGATTCTTACGCCAACCAGAGGGTGATAATCAGGGCGGCATTATCCCCACGAACTGGGTTATGTCAATATGTGTGGCAAAGATGAAGGCAAACCGGCCCAAGATTCATGCTCATCGTCGGTAATTCAGTTGAACCCCATCCGCACCAAACTGCTTATACAGTTGAAGAATCAGGCTGTCATCCGGCCTGACTTTCCAGTCGCCGCCCAATTCTAGCTGTGCTTTGGCGTGGTCGGTTTGGTATTCGATCAACACCGCACACGTACCGCCACGGTAGGGACGCAAAAGCTCGCTGAACGCCTCTGGAGACAGACCAGCGGCCCGCTCTGCTACCGTAACAGGCCACCGCACGCCAATCGTTTTGAGATGTTGGGCGCGTGCTTGCTCTATGGTGTAGAGGCGATCAGCGGTGAGACGGGGTTGCCCGGCAAATTCATCAAACCCCAAATTGCCTTCCACCACCAATAAGGCATCCTTTACCAGCAAACCGCCGTACTGATCCAAAACCTCAGAATACACCGCCACTTCCAGCTTGCCGCTGGCATCATCCAAAGCGGCGAACGACATACGCTTGCCGGTTTTACTGGTACGGGTGCGTACGTCTGCCACCAGTCCGGCGGCAATGGTGCGGTTCTCTTGTCGCCGATAACTGCCCTTCTCCGCCACGGTGGATTCCAGCAAACGTCCCAGCCTATCGGTCACGATGTGGCGCAATTCAGATTCATAAGGGCCTAACGGATGCCCGCTGAGATAAAACCCCAAAACCAGGCGTTCCTGATTAAGTTGCTCAGTCACCGACCACGGTTCGATGTCCTCCTGTGAGGCGGGCCTGCCTGGCGATGGCGTTGCCGGTTCCTGTGCCAATCCAAACAAATCATCCTGACCGGCGGCCACCATGCTGCCATGCTGCTCGGCCCGTTTAATGGCATCATCAAGTTGCCCCAAAAGCTGAGCGCGGTGTCCTCCAAACCCATCAAAAGCCCCGGCGCGTACCAGAGCCTCCAACACCCGCCGATTCATCTTCCGCAGATCATTACGCGTACAAAAATCGTACAAGTCAGCGTAATCGCCATTGCGATCACGCTCGGCCAGCATATCCAGAATGGCTGCTCCGCCTACACCCTTGATCGCCCCCAGCCCAAACCGCAGGGTAGACGCTTTCGGCACGGTAAACACATCCCTGGAATGATTCACATCCGGCAGCAAAATGGTGAGCTTCATCTGCCGACATTCCTCAATCAGCACCATCATCTTGTCGGAGTTATCCCGATCAGCCGATAGCACGGCCGCCATAAAATCAGCAGGATAGTGGGCTTTAAGCCATGCAGTCTGGTACGACACCAGCGCGTAAGCGGCCGAGTGAGACTTGTTGAATCCGTAACCGGCAAACTTTTCCATCAAATCAAAGATATACCCGGCCGTATCCCCCGGTATCCCCAAACCTACTGATCCGCTGACGAAAATCTCCCGCTGTTTGGCCATTTCCTCCGCTTTTTTCTTGCCCATGGCCCGGCGTAACAAATCGGCTCCGCCCAAGGTATAGCCTGCCATATCCCGGGCAATCTGCATGACCTGTTCCTGATAAACGATTACCCCATTGGTAGGCCGGAGTATGGGTTCGAGTACGGGGTGTGGGTATTCCGCCTTGGCCCTGCCGTGTTTGACGTTGATGTAATCGTCCACCATGCCCGATTGCAAAGGGCCCGGACGAAACAAGGCCACCAAGGCAATAATGTCCTCAAAACAATCCGGCTGTAATCGCCGGATCAAATCCTTCATACCCCGAGACTCAAGCTGGAACACCGCAGTAGTCTGACACCGCTTGAGCAGTTCATAGGTTTTGGGATCGTCATAAGGAATTCGATTGATGTCGATGGGGTCCTCGCCCTGAGCCACTCGCCGCTGGTTGATGGGCCGCAAAGCCCAGTCGATGATGGTGAGCGTACGCAGACCCAGAAAATCGAATTTCACCAACCCCACCGCCTCAACATCGTCCTTGTCGAATTGAGTCATCAGATTTTTGCCGTCCTCTTCACAATAAAGTGGAGCAAAATCAATCAGTTGCGAAGGAGCGATCACCACCCCGCCGGCGTGTTTACCCGGGTTACGCGTCACGCCTTCCAGCGATTTAGCCAGTTCGATCAGCGTTTTGACATCCTCGTCGGTGTCGTACAAACGTTTCAGATCCTCGCTGTCGGTCAGGGCTTTTTCCAGGGTAATGCCCAGTTCAAACGGAATCAGCTTGGCGATGCGGTCAACGAAGGGGTAAGGGTGTCCCAGCACCCGGCCCACATCCCGCACCACGGCTTTGGCCGCCATACTGCCGTAGGTGATGATCTGGGAAACCTTGTCCCTGCCGTAGGTTTCTGCCACGTAGTCAATCACCTCATCCCGACGCTCCATGCAGAAATCCACGTCAAAATCGGGCATGGATACCCGTTCGGGATTCAAAAACCGCTCAAACAGCAACTCAAAAGCGATGGGATCCAGATCGGTGATGTTCAGGGCATAAGCCACCAGAGACCCGGCACCAGAACCGCGCCCCGGGCCCACCGGTATGCCCTTGTTCTTGGCCCACTGTATGAAATCCGCCACGATCAAAAAATAACCGGGAAACTTCATCTGGTTGATAACGCCGATTTCAAGATCCAGACGCTCACCATAAAGCCGGCGTGATTTAAGGTTGCGCTCCGTATCTTCCGGGAACAGAATACTCAAGCGATCGGCCAGGCCGCGACGCGACTCCTCGGCGAAATAATCCTCGGTACTTATGCCGGATGGAACCGGAAAATTGGGCAGAAAATTCTGGCCCAGCGTCAAATCAAGAGTACAGCGGCGAGCAATTTCAACCGTGTTTTCCAGTGCCTCCGGCAGGTCGGCAAACAACTCGATCATATCCTCGACACTGCGAAAAAACTGCTGATCGGTATACGCCTTAGGCCGTTCCGGGTCACTCAGCACCCGTCCCTGGTTGATACAAACCCGTGCTTCATGGGCATCAAAATCCTCGCTGTCGAGAAAACGCACATCATTGGTAGCCACCACCGCCACCTGATGTTCAATGGCCAGAGCCACGGCCCGTTCAATATGACCTTCCTCTCCCACCCGACCGGTACGCTGCAACTCCAGATAGTAACGATCCCCAAACACCGTCACCCAACGACTTAACAGGCGAGCGGCTTCGCTCAAATGACCGGCCAGCAAAGCCTTGCCCACATCCCCGCGCCCGGCCCCTGACAAAGCGATCAAGCCCTCATTTAAATCCTGTATCCACTCAACCTTGACCAGAGGAACCCCCTGATGCTGATTTTCCTGATACGCTCGCGAAATCAACGCGGTCAGATGTCTGTAACCGGTTTCATTCAAAACCAACAGCGTCATCGCGTACGGTTCCGCCGGATCCAAAGGGTTTTGCACATACACATCCGCCCCGGCCAAAGGCTTGATTCCGGCATCCTCAGCGGCCTTATAAAACTTAACCAGCGCGAACAGATTGGACTGATCCGTCACCGCCACGGCCGGCATCCCCTCAGCGACACAGCGTTTAACCAACGGCTTAATATCAACCAAACCGTCGATCAGAGAATACTCAGTATGCAAATGAAGATGAACGAAACGTACAGAAATAGACATGCGAGTAAATTGACCCATAGTGCGTGTAAGACCCAGAAAACCCACCGATTATACAGACACCCAGTCCCAGGTTCGTAGTACCGCCTTTAGGCGGAAGCCCCAGGCACATAGTCAGGTTCGTAGTCCCAGGCTCGTAGTACCGCCTTTAGGCGGAATACCCAGCCGGTATCGCCAACCAACCGCAACCTCGATGTCCACCCCAACCCCACCCTCATTCGCCAGCAAAGACACGCTGGACCCCCAATTCGGCAGCGGCGGCACCACAGTAACTCGCGATGCCACCCGCCAACTCACCGTGGTTGATATGGCACTCACCGCAGCAGGTGAAATCCTGCTGGCCGTCGATGCCAGCGACTCGACTGGCTCCAGCCTGTTGCTGATGCGTTATGACGCACACGGCGCACCGGACACCCGCTTCGGCGACGCAGGCATAGTCACCACCGCCTTTCAGTCCAGTGGCGGATCGGCCTTCGCCATCAGCGTTTTAGCCGACGGCAAAATCGTACTGGTGGGCGATGACTACAACGGCAAAAATCTCGATTTCGCCCTGGTTCAGTATGGAGCAGACGGCCGAGTGGACACCGATTTTGCGACGGCGGGGCGAGTGGACACCGCTTTTGGCCAGTACGATGACCGCGCCACCGCCGTGGCAGTACAGACCGATGGCCGGATTGTGGTCGTCGGGCACAGCTTCAACGGCAGCCAGGATGATTTTGCCGTCGCCCGCTATCTGCCTACCGGTGTACTCGACAGCAGTTTTGCCAACGCGGGCAAAACCACAGTCGACTTCCGCAAAGCCGGCGACGGCGCGACCGCCGTAGCACTGCAAACAGACGGAAAAATCCTGATCGCCGGCCACAGCTTTAATAGCACCCGAGGCGATGACTTCGGCCTGGTGCGCCTCAACGTCAACGGCACCTTCGACAGCAGTTTTGGCTCAGGCGGAGGTGTCACCACCAACATCCTGGGTGGTAACGATGTCGTTACCGCCATTGCGGTGCAAAGTGACGGCAAAATTGTGCTGGCGGGTCGTAGTTTCACCGGCCTGACGGCACAAGCAGTGCTGGTGCGTTATCTGAACAATGGAACCCTGGACACAGGGTTTGGCAGCAATGGAATCGTCACCACCAGCCTCATGGACACGGCCACCGACGTGATCATCCGCCCCGATGGCAAACTGGTGATGTCGGGGTCGGCCCAAGGCGACTTCGCCCTGATACGCCTGAATGGTACAGGCCAAATCGACACCACATTCGGCACTGAAGGCGTGGTCAAAACCGGCCAGCCAGCCCAAATCGAACGGATTAACCGCCTCGCCGTGCAAGATGACGGCAAACTTCTGGCGGTGGGCCATCGTCTGGAAGCCAACCAATCCGCCGTGGTTTTGCAGCGTTATGGCTGGGATGTTTCACTTTCGACCCTACAGGAAGACGACACCAACCCACAGGGCAGCACCTTCAAAGCATTGTATGAAACGGTCTATGTTGATGCCGATGCCAATGCGTATGCCGGGGTAGCACTGTCAGCGCGTGGGGTTCATGCCGAAGAAGGCGATTGGCAATACAGCACCGACGACGGCGCACACTGGTTTTCAGTGGGAGTAGTCGATCAAAACACAGCCCTGTTACTTGGGCGAGAGACCCGCATTCGCTTCGTGCCGGCCCACGATTACGCCGGCACACCCACCGCACTAAACCTCCATTTGGTAGACGATTCAGCCGGTTTTACCTTCACCCAAGGGGCTAATCGCGCCACAGTCAGCCTGACATCAGCCCAGGCGATCAGTGCCATTTCCACCCAGAGCAGCGATTTATCGCTGCGGGTGCTTGCAGTCAATGATGCCCCGGTTCTGACCCGCATAACGCCCTTCACCGGCGGCCAGGAAAACCAGGCCTACACCCTGAACCCCGAAGACCTGCCCACCCACAGCGATGTATATGATGCAGACGGCGACACCCTGGTGTTTCGCATAGACAGGCTGTTATCTGGCCAGTTAAGCCTGAACGGTCAAGCGGTTATTGAAGGCGTCACCACACTCACCGCCGGATCCACACTGCTCTGGACACCACCCGCCGGGGCAAACGGTAACGTAGCGGTGTGCACGGTGGTGGCGGTTGATCCCTCCGGGTCTAGTTCCCAGGCCGCAACCGTGACCGTACAACTGGCTGCCGTCAACGATCCCCCTCATTTAAGCCGGGTCAACGTGATGCCAGGCGGAATCGAAGACACCCCCTACCGACTCACCTACGACGACGTGCTAAACCAATCCGATGCGAGCGACCCCGACGGCGATGCCGTGTCGTTTCGCATTGAAGCCATTGCCGCCGGCAGCGTGTTTGTAAACGACCGGGCGGTGATCCCGGGATCAACCCGGCTAAACCCCGGCGACACCTTGAGCGGGCTTCCCCCCACCGATGCCAACGGCTTGATCACTATAGGTCAGATAGTGGCAATAGACCCCAGCGGAGCAGTATCGGCCACCCCCATACCCCTCACCCTGGAGGTACTTCCCGTCAATGATGCCCCCACACTAAGCCGGATCAACCGCCTAAGCGGAGCCACAGAAGACACCCCATTTTCCATCAGCCTGGACACCCTGCGCTCAGCCAGCGATGCCCACGATGCAGACGGCGACGCGCTGGTGTTCCGGGTGGTCGACGTGATCAGTGGCACACTGACCGAAGCCGGAAACCTGATCTGGACACCCCCCCGTGATGCCAACGGCATACTGACCGCCTTCACCGTGGAAGCGGTGGATCCGAGTGGGTCCACCAGCGACCCTGTAGCCGTGCAGGTGGTGGTCTCACCGGTAGACGATCCCCCCGTGCTCACCCGCATCGCTCCCTTGCGCGGTGGGGTGGAAGATCAACCCTACCGCTTCGCCTACCCACAAATACTCGCCGCCAGCGATGCCTACGACCCGGACGGCGAAGCCCCGGTGTTTCAGATGGATGCCGCAGTAGCAGGCCGACTGAGCATTAACGGTGTGGCGTATTCCGGCGGTGCTCGCCGGGTATTAGCCACTGATGCACTGGAGTGGCAACCGCCAGAGAACGCCAATGGCATTCTGACCGCGTTGACGCTGGGTGTGGTAGATGCCCAGGGGCGTGAGCAAGGGCCACCGCAGCCACTCACGATTGAACTGGCAGCGGTGAACGACCCACCCCGGATGAGCCGAATCGACGTATTCACCGATGCCCAGGAAGATACGCCTTACGTATTGACCTATGCCCAACTGCGCTCAGCCAGCGATGCCCATGATGTAGACGGCGACGCGCTGGAGTTTCGGGTTGCGGCCGTACAATTAACCGATGGTGCCAGCCTGATCTGGACACCCCCCCGTGATGCCAACGGCGTACTGACCGGGTTTAATCTGGAGTTGTGGGATACCGTTACCCAAACGCCAGTCCTGCCCGCCTTGCCGGTGAAATTCCGGGTGGCGGCCATCAACGACCCACCGGTCATCACCCTGCCCACCACCCCAACACCGGTTTACACGGAAGGAGGGGTTGCCGTGCAGCCTTGTTCCGGCCTTGAACTCACAGACGTAGACACCGCCCGCATGGACTCAGCGACCATCCGCCTGATCGGGTTCAATCCACTGGATCGCCTGACGGTGAACACCGGCGGCACGCCCGTCTCGGCAAGCTACCAGGCCACAACCGGCACCTTGCAACTCAGTGGCGGGGCCACGCTGGCAACCTACCAAAACCTGCTCAAAAGCCTGTCCTTCACAACCGCACAGGATGTACTCAAACCTGAACTGCGCCGCCTCGAACTGACCGTAAGTGATGGCACACAAACCAGCCTGCCAAAATCGCAAAGCCTGACCCTCATGCCCTCCGTCATCAATGGAACCGACGGCGCGGACACACTAATCGGCACAGCGGCAAACGATGTGATTAATGCTGGAGCAGGTGACGACTGGCTGGACGGCAAAGCCGGAGCGGATCGCATGACGGGAGGGGCAGGCAATGACACCTACATCGTCGATAACACCGGTGAGGTCATCCGGGAAGATACCGGAGCAGGAACCGACCGGGTCATCAGCACGCTGTCTTGGGGGCTAGGCCCTAACCTGGAGGAACTGGTGCTGGGCGGCCAGCAAAACCTGAGTGGAACCGGCAACAGCCTGAATAACAGGCTATACGGCAATGCGGGAAGAAACCGACTGTCGGGGATGGGAGGGCGAGACACGCTAATAGGCAACGGAGGCGCAGACACCCTGGCAGGCGGGGCAGATGTGGACACGTTTGTCTACTTGAGCCTGGACGACAGCCGACCGGGTTCCGGCCACGACCTGATACTGGACTTCAACCGCAAAGCAGGCGAGCGAATCGACCTGACGGCACTGGATGCCAACAGCCTGATGGCCGGCCATCAGGCCTTTTCCTGGAGAGGCACTGCCCCGTTCACGGCACCCGGCCAGATCCGTTATGTGTACGAGGCCGGACGAGACACCGGCACACTCACCGCCGACACCGACGGCGACCGACTGCCCGATCTGGAAATCGAACTGATCAAAGTAAAACTACTCACCGCCGCCGACCTACTAATGTAGCCAAACCGCCGGGCCTCTAAGGCGTAGCCACCTGGCCTAAAATCCCCTGCATCAGTGGCAGGATAAGCGCGTCACGCCTGAGTTCGTACACCGGATTCAAAAAAATCCTGTGCGCGATGGCAGCGGCAAACACCAGATGCACGTCTTCAGGCAGCAGATAATTCCGCCCCGCCAACCAGGCCTGCACCCGCGCCGCTTGCAGCATCAGGCTCATCCCGCGAGGACTGGACCCCGCCTTGATAAGATGCGGCATATCCACGCCATCAATACGCACACCCACAGCCTGAGGGTCACGGGTGGCGTGCCACAGGCGGCGTGCATAATCACCCAGTGCCGGGCTAGCCTCAACAAACGCCTGAATCTGCCGGCACACACACGTCATCTCACGATAATCCAGCACGCCCGGTTCAACCGACTCAACCAACCCATCCACATCATGAAAGCGGGTATCAAACAGCAAAGCCCGTTGCGTTTCAGCATCAGCAGGAATTTCCACGCTCAACTCCAGCATAAAACGATCCCGTGCGGCGGAAGGAATCTCAAAAGTTTCCTCCTGTTCAACCCGATTGCGATCAGCGAAAACCTGAAGATGAGGCAATCGAAATTCACGGTTAAAAGCGTTCACCCGCCGTTCTGCCATAACACCCAGCAGCAACGCGTGTACTTGCGGCCTGGCGCGGTTAATCTCATTAAAAAAGAACACCGCCAAATCCTCGCCCTGTTTCAGCAAAGGGCCAGGTGCTATGTTCGGTTTGCCCAGTTCGTCTATATAAGTGTGATAAAGCAAATCGCCCGGCAACAAATCGACAGTCCCCTCCACGCGCTCAAACGCCCCGCCCAAGCCACGCGCCACCGCCCGCAACAAAGTGGTTTTGCCCACTCCAACGTCGCCTTCCAGCATAATGTGGCCCCGCGCAAACAAGGCCAGGGTAATAAGGTGGATGACCCGGGACTGACCCACAACCGCGTGAGCGACAGAGTCTTCAAACCGCATGGCCTTATCCCGCCAATCGGCCAGTTGATGCTCGTTCAGTGACATAAACAAGAAAGAAATAAATTAAAAAACAAACAACAAAAAAGACCACCCCAGGCCAGGCAGTCCCGCCTTCAATCGTTTTGGCCTCCAAACCACGCCTGCTTATGCCAAAAAAAAATAAGCCCGCGTTTGCACCATTATCCATCCACAAAAAACGCAAAAAGAACCAAAAAACAACCAAAACCACAGGCCCGGTTCCATTCACCGCCCCTCCACGCCCATCCCTTCACCACCCAACCCAAAGAGGCAACCCCACCTTATAAACACCCCCGAGTGAACCCCTCATGACACCTCCCAATCCCGCCAAAACCCTATGTAACGATACGCTTACAACGTCGGCGTATGCTTGACAATGCAGCACGAAACCAGAAAAATCATCATCGTCCGAAGCGGGCCTTAGACAGGTTCGGCTTGCGTGTTGCTTTTGCTGTCACGCAGGCATCGAGTCCATCCCACTCACCCGAACACAAGGTAGGGGGGCAAAACAGGGACAACAGTCGGGGGCACTGCCCCTGCCTTATTCACCGGGAAATCACTACGGCTAGCGCAATGAAGTGCTAGGCCGAGTGTACGTGGCGAAGTGTTCGCTCATTTTTTATTGCAATAAAACAGGGGATTTTCCATGGCAACATTATCAGTAACTGACTTCCAATCAGGCAAAACCGGCACATCCGGCGAAATAGACACTTTAACCCTCTCAGCCAGCTTTACCAGGCCCAACAGCAACGCTGACAGCATTGAAATCGTTCAGGTTGATTCCACCACCGGCATCAGCGTCAACTGGTTAACCACCAAAACACAAACGGTCGGCATCCAGTTGATCGGCAACACCGGCGACGACACCCTCGGTGGCAGCATTGCCGCCGAGGGTGTCGT
>JBPCSC010000217.1:0-4377 GCA_051007495.1 Methylococcaceae bacterium
GCGCATTTCCTTGTCGTTGTAGGGGTTGAGGATTTCAACCTCAACGATGGGCGAGTCCAGTTCAGCCGTCAGCATGGCGTTGAGGAAGTGGATCAGCAGGTTGATGTTGTCTTCAGAGCCTAATATGGCTTTGAAAACGCAGTCTATTTTGGGGTCGATGGGGTGTTTCATGTTGGGGGCAGTTTAGCATGAGGGCGGGGGTGGGACGATGGGAGGGATGGGGATGCAGGCACAAAAAAACCGCCCCGAATCAGTAAAGAAACGGGGCGGTGGGTTCGGTCGTTGTGACCGGGGTTATTTGTCAGTGGTGGATTACGTCTTACCTACCGTGTATCCATTCGGAACCCTGGAGCGTTCCCGGCGATAGGGGTAGGGAAGGCTTATGCCCCCCTCCAAATGGATAAGATTTAGTCAAAACAAAGTGCCTGTCCTTTAGATTCAGGTGGCGAGTATCAGTCGATCCGCCGGGTCGCGATGATGTTCGGGGAGTGGGAGTTGAGCAGCACGGAGGGCGACCTCACGGCTGACTGGGATACAGCGTACGCCGGAACCGGACAACGCCAGTTCCAGCCATTCGTTGAGGTTCGGTTGCAGTTGCAAGCGACCACGCCGTTGCAGCCAAGCGACTTCCCAGCAGGTGATGACACTGACGGCAAGCTGATCGGCACTGGTAATGCGCTTGAGGATTGCTGGTGACAGTGGGTTGGCCTCGGGTTCGACCCATCGAACCCAGATGTGGGTATCGAGAATGATCATCGCAGGACGTTCCAATCACTTTCCGGAACAGCAGGCTGGATGAGGTCATCCGTCATGGTGACGGATCCGGCAAGCGATGGGGCGCGGGGTGTCTGGGTTCCTGGCTGGTGCTGCCCTTGGCCGTCGTGGGCGAGGGTGAATCGTCCACCAAAATCAGGACACGCAAATTCACGCCGTCCGGTATTCCCTTCGGAAGACGGATGGTTTGATGCAGTGCCATGGTTTCAAATTCGATTGCTTGCATGATGCCCTCGTTGCTCCTTTTGGATAGTTAGCATTGCTCTTGGCGGTTCTGATGCGTGCCATTACCCATTCGGCCATGGAAGGTCATGGCGCAAAGCCTGGAAAGCTCCTCGAAGCACTCCATAGTGGCGTAACACTGATCGCCCCAGCCGTTAGCCGCCGCATCAGTGGCGTAACGCACTTCAAGCTCGGTAGCATCGCCGAAGGACTCAGTGCGAAAGGCGAATTTCATGGGCAAAGGTCTCCTAGGGCATCCAACTCGCCGGCCAGTTCAAGGACGGTTTCAAGCAGGCGGCGGCTAATGAACACCGGACTCGCGTCAAGCTGCGCCAGCAAGGGCGCGATGGACGCAATCAGCCCAGCCCGTTTGGCTTGAAGCAGCACCCCCAGGGAACCGACTGTTTTGATCTGATTGATTGCCGCTACCTTGCGACCGCGCTTGTCGTCAATCAAGAGGTAGTCGGCATCCAGTTCCTTGTAGAGCAACATGGCTGCGGTTTCACCGGCGTCGGCATAGGCATCGAGGTACACGAAATGCCGCATGTCAACCTGGCGAACCTTGCCTTGCAGGTAGTTCCGGAGCGGTTCGGAGTGCGGCTTATCCTTGGCGGCGACTTCGAGATAGACCGCCTCAGGCACCAGAACCGCGCCAAAAAGCACGTCCAGCACCGGCAGGCTGTTGCATGCCGACAGCGCGATCAGGGCGGACGCATCCGCGACAAGAATCATGTTTTCCCGAGACCTTCGAGACCTTCGAACTCTGCCGTCAGTTCGTCACTGCTCATGTCGATCACGGGGATCTGATGACTTTTGCACAAACTCATGAATGCATAGAGCGAGACCTCGGCGACCTCCGCAGCTTTGGCGAGGGTGACGCGCTCGCGCTGGTAGAGCCACAACGCATAGGCGGTTCGCAGTTCCTGACGGGTGTCTGCGACACCTTGAAAGGCCACGAGGTCGTTGGGCAGGTCTATGGCAATTTGCATGGTGCTTCTCCGTTTAGGGAACCTCTAAAAAATAAAAAATTACCCATTCATGCCCTTCGACTGCGCTCAGGAGGGCCTTCGACAACGGAGCCGGACAGTGCCAGCTCCAGCCATTCGTTGAGGTGTTGAGTTTACAGCGTCAGTTTCAATTGGGGCCACTCAATCAATTTCATGTATTCGACCATAAATTTCCTGCGTAAATTGTTCGCTGCGTAGAATCCGGGATAGTGCGTAAGCATCAGTATTTTGATTGTGTAGCTGTTTCGCTGTCAATACTGCAGAAACAATTTCAAGTCCGGTGTTATACGCGTGCTGATATTTGTCTGAAGACAAGTCGGCTAATAATGAATGAATGTTGACATGATTGATTGGATGGCCATTGGTCATGATGGTATAAACGGGTACTGTTTGATTAAATTTGAAGCGGGGTGCTTACGGTTCGACTCCAAAAAAGCCATTAGCCGGATAACACAAAGCCGTTAACCTGTAGATGTGAATTGTGATTCACATCTACTGTGTAATCTTGCGAATAAATTCGCACCTACCGATTTTTTCGGGCTTGGTTTGCCAAGGCAGTTATACGATACTGGAAGTCAGGCTGTTCATCCGATTATCAAACTGGGTACAGCCGTTACGAACTGCCCGCCCCACTCCCGTACATAGGCCAGTTGACTCATGATTTCCTCACGCAAATTCCACGGCAAAATCAGAATGTAGTCGGGGTGGCAGGTTTGCAGGTACGCTTCTTGAGTAATTGGAATATGACTACCAGGCAAATACTTGCCCTGTTTTGACTGCGCTGCATCACAGACAAAAGGCAATAGATCAGGCTTGATACCGGCATAATTCAATAGGGTATTGCCTTTGGCTGCCGCTCCGTAGGCCGCCACTTTTTTACCCCGCCTTTTTTGTTCTATCAGAAAAATGAGTAGCTCATCTTTCACTCGATCTGCTGCGGCTTGAAAGTTTTGGTAGGTTGCTCTTGTCTGTAAGCCGTGCTGAACTTCAGTTGCCAATAATGCGGCCACACTTGGGCAGGTTTCACGGGTATCTTCAGCATGACAACCATAAACCCGCAAGCTTCCTCCGTGGGTCGATAATGCTGCCACATCCCAGATGCGTAAGCCCGCTGCTGTAAACATTTGACTGACAGTATGCAACGATAGGTACGAGAAATGTTCGTGGTATACCGTGTCAAACTGGGTCTGTTCAATCAGGCGCAGTAGATGGGGAAACTCCAGGGTAATGATGCCGGTGGGTTTGAGCGCGGCTTTTAATCCTCGCGTGAAATCATTGATGTCGGGAACATGGGCGTACACATTATTGCCACAACCTACGCGGGCTTAGTCGCTGCCCTCACGGTCAGACCAACCCATGACTCGGGGTTCCGGTGGCTCGCTACGCCTTTCCGGATAGAGGACTTTCACCTCCAATCTCTTGCCAGCTTATCCTGGCGCACTGGGTGTCTTTTTTTACCCGATATATCAGATATCAATGGGAATAGAGTGGTCATAGAGCGTCTCCGGAGCAATATCAATATTGCCAGGCCAAACGACAGTTCCGTAATCCAAAGAAGCGCAATAAAATAGCGGTGACCCCTTTAACTTATTAAAAGGTTTTTTATTCATATATGGACTCATATCAAAAAGACGATGCTCACCGTTTTCAAATTCAAGTTGAAGCCGATGGTTCGGAAGAACTACTACTTTTATAACGTCTAATAATTCTTGCATAATCAATTCAATTTCACATTTTATCTAAGCGGGGCAATCCGGAAAGGTTCTTCGCCATTGACAGCTAATTCCCAATCCGCAAAGAGTTCATCACGATGCAATTCGAGCCAAGCGTCTACTAATTTCAATTGCTTAGGTGGCAAATTACCTGCCAATACTCGACCATCATCAATAGCTATGGAAGCTTTATTACTCTGATATCGCACATGAAAATGAGGAAGATGGTGTCGATCATTGTCTTCATACATGATGGTAACAATAATACCGTAGAACATACTTATAGTAGGCATTTATTTCTTCCTCTCTGGGTTTATTATTCAACAGACTGTTAGCACCAAGATCATACCTAATGGATAAATTTAGTCAAAGGGACGAAACAGAGTCAAAAAAAGTAAGATCCATCACGCCACCCTCTTATCCCCACACAAAGCCTTGGCCGTGTTCATGCCCCTTAAGTATTTGGCTTGGCGTTTTACTGCATGTTGGACTAATGATTCCGGTCGCCCTACTGCATGGCCAAACTCCTTTAGAAACCGGCTGGCATGGTTAATAAAGGCATCGGTATCAATGTGCAAACGAGCCAGTATTTTTGGAGTATCGGCAGGTATTGCTCCCCGCTTATCTGCTCGAATAGTCCGGCCAACGCTATCTACCAATTC
>JBPCSC010000218.1:0-1743 GCA_051007495.1 Methylococcaceae bacterium
CCCCGGTTGTACCAGGCCTCTGCATAATCCGGTTTTAGCGTCAGAGCCTGGTCATAACAATCCAGGGCTTCAGTCAGCCGATCCAGATCTTTCAGGACATTACCCTTGTTGACATACACTTCGGCGTAATCCGGTTTTCGAGTCAGCACCTCATTAAAGGCCGCCAAGGCCTCATTCCATCGCCCCAGTTGCTGCAAGACCAGTCCGAGGTTATTTCGGGCTTCAAGATGTCGGCTATCCTGTTTCAAAGCGTTACGATAACTCGTTACCGCTTCTTCAAGACGATCAAGCCGCTGCAAAATAATGCCCCGGTTGTAATGGATTTCAGGCTGATCGTGCCGCACCTGCAACGCCCGATCCAGATACGCCAGGGCCTGTTGCGGTTGGCCTTTTTGCCCGGCCAAAGCCCCCATCAACTGCAAGGCATCGAAATGATCAGGCTCTCGTTCCAGAATGGAAGCATACGCCGATTCCGCCTGTTCGATACGACCCTGCCGATGAGCACTCAAACCCCGCTCCAATAGGTCATCCAGACCTACCGTACCCACCGTCTGCGCTTGAATTCGCCGATCAAACATCGCCTCAAAGGCTGCTTCCAGTGCCCGGGCCAGGCCCACTCCATCACACAAAGCACTGGCCCGCATCCGTTCCCGCTGCGTGGCCCTAAGGGCTTGACGCCGGGGAATGTCCCGCGCCAACGCCACCACCTTGGCCACATATTCACGTTCATCGGCGGCGATCCAGTCGGCCTGCCCCATTCCAGTCACGATGGCCGCCCCCATACGTCCGGCCATATTTCCTCCCGCCAAGGTCACCAGCGGCACCCCCATCCACAGCGCGTCGAAGGCTGTAGTTCCACTGTTCAGCGGCAGTGTGTCCAGGGCAATATCGACGTGATCGTACAAGGCCATGTGTTCTGGCCAGGTCGCTGTTCGCCCCGCAAAAGCCACCCGGCGATCGTCCACCCCGCGCCGGGTCAAACCTTCCCGTATCCGGTTTTGAGTCGCCGCGTCGGTCGCTTTACCGTCTTTCAACAGCAACCAGGCTTCCGGCAGGGCCTGCATCACTCGAGCCCATAAATCCAGGCTGTCTTCCCGCACTTTCACCAGATTGTTGAAACTGCCCAAACACACCGTGCCATCATCAGCCGCCTGCCAGAGTGATTCCGGGGCCGCTTCCAGCGGTGTGTACGCCAGCCAGGGGCGCGGCAATCGCCATACCGTCTCCACAAATTGCTCGTCCCGATCTTCTGGAATCAACACCGCATCCGCCAGAAAATAGTCCATCTGGCTTAAACCGGTGGTCGCGAAAAATCCGATGTAATGGCATTGGACAGGCGCCGCTCGCCGGGCAAACACACCCAGGCGGTTGTGTTCGGTGTGCCCGCTCACGTCAATCAGAATGTCAATGCCGTCGCGGCGTACGCGCTCAACCGCTGCCGCATCGTCCAGATCAGCCAGTGAACACCCCGGCAAGGCCAAGTCCTGAAACACCTGGGCCTGGCTCTCATGACGTGTCCGGGTGGGATACAGATAAGGGGTAATGCGATCAGGGTTTAGATGAGGCAACCACGATCTTAGAAAATAAGCCACTGCGTGCTGGCCCAATTCGGCTGACACCACGCCTATTCGCAGTGGCCTGCCGTGGCGAGGGGGCACATCAAAACGCATTTGCCGGGCCGCTTGCTGCTCGGCTTCGCTCAGGGCGATTCGCTCCCATTGCCCGGCCTCGTGGCGATAGGCT
>JBPCSC010000219.1:0-5796 GCA_051007495.1 Methylococcaceae bacterium
TGAAACAGATTGAATTCAATCTGCAAATTGAACTCGAGAAAAACCGAACGGAGATCGAGAAAACCCGTACACAAATGAAAGAAATGGAAACCCGACTGATCACTGCCATCAAGCAGGGTGAGGGGGAGTTTTCCAAAGCCCTGCATCGCCAGACGGTCTGGTTAGTCGGATCCATAGGCTTGATCACTACCGTGCTGCGTCTGCTGGATATGTATTTTCCAGCGGGCGGATCACATTAAACCCTTAAGCCCTTTTGAGATACCCACAATGCGGGCAGGATGGTGGGTCACAAAACCCTCAGCGCGTCTACTCCAAGGCTAACCCGGTTTTTCCTGTGGCCATGCCTGTTCTGCTTCAACCCTGAACACGCCGTCTCGTCTGAGTACCATCATGGCCGTCCACAAGTATCCGCGTGACATCAACGGGCCGTTCTCAAGTATCCTGAGCCTTGGATACGGAACGCCAGGCCTTAGGTGATGGTCGGCATGACGAGTAAGACCAATAAACAGAAACAGGCTAGTGGCCGAATCATTGCGCCAGGCGGTGGCCGGTGGCCGCTGTTCGCCGCACGTTAGCCCGTAATGCTGGAAATAATTAACCGCTTCCAGCACCCTGACACCGTGATAGGCCTGATTCAAGAACATGGCCGCTGCCAAAGGGCCAAAACAAATCCATTGGGCGAGTACCCAGCCCAGTTCCACCACCACACCTTGTAGTGCACGGTTAGGCCCGGTTTTCCAGGCTTGCAGCCATTGAGCGCGTATGCTGCGCCGAAAAAAATCATCGAAGCGTTCTCCCCTAAAGGCCGTGGAGGGATCTCCAGCCCCGCCCAGATGAGCATGATGGGCCAGTTTATGGGAGACATGGAAATGGTCGTAACAGACGGTGGTCAGCAGCAAACGCCCTAGCCGCCTTTGCCAGCGGTTGCGACGGTGTATGAGTTCGTGGGCCGGGCAAATGGCCGCGCAACAGGCATTAGGCCCTGCCATCAGACGTATGATCAAAAGATGTATCAGACTGAGCAAAATGTCACCGGGTGTAGACCAACCCAGTCGGGCCACCAGCCAGCCTAGTGCCCATACGTTCAGGATCTGAAGCAGGGCAAGCCCGTATAAAATGCCGTCGAAAAACCACAACGGCGCATCACCCGGAACCATACGGCGTTCGGAAGGCCCATACCGATCCAGCACAATCAGGCCAATCATGGGGATTCCAAACACCAGCGCGTCTGGAAGATCATGCGGGCCAGTGGCCAGGAACAACAGCAAGGAGGTGGGGAAAATCAGGCTCAGGCTATAGCCCAGCCACCAGAAATCAGGGATTCCGGTTGAAGTTGAAATACGCATGGCAACACGAACACTAACGATGAAGCGAAAAAAGACCCAAACTTATTACATAGGCTTGTGTACTACCTACCATGATCCGGCTTTGGCCCTCATGGATGAGGCGGGCCGCATCTTGTTTGCCGAAGCCACAGAGCGTTTTTTGCAATACAAGCGGGCACTGAATGCGGAACCGGACAACCTCCACCTTTTGCCCGAACTGCTGCGACGGCATTGTTCCGATGCGGCTACGTTTGTTGTGGCGGGTAACTGGCTGGATTCCAGACCTTATTACGAGCGTCTGGCTGCGGCTTTGGGATGGTTGTCGCCCCGTGGGGTATTGGGTCCGGTGCCGCGTCCGTTGGTCGCGCCGGTTCCTACCTTCCAGTTGCACTACATGATGGCCTCTCAACGCCAGGCCATACGCCGTCGTAACCTTAATCTGGCTCGCGTGCTGCGTAGTGAGTTCCCTCACGCTCAGGTGCGTTTTCAGAATTACGACCATCACCTCACCCATGCGGCTTTGGCCTGTTACGCCAGCCCTTATTCCCGGGCGGTTTGTGCGGTGATTGACTCTTATGGTGAAAACGGCGGCCTGGCGTATTACGCCTACCGGGATGGACGCATTACGCCGCTGTTTGCCTCGCGGGGGGCGCAAAGCCTGGGATTCTACTACATGATGCTCACCGAACTGTGCGGATTCGACTGGATGAGCGGGGAGGAATGGAAGGTCATGGGTCTGGCCGCCTACGGTACACCAGACGACCACCTCATGAGCCTGTTCCGCACCTTGTTGACGGTGGATGGCCTGGATTTGATTCGGCCCAACGCCCAGACGCACACGCGCTGCCTTGAAGAACTGCAACGTTATCGGCGTGATGCCCGGTCAGAGCCTGAATCTGCGGCACATCTGGCCGCCAGTGGGCAGCAGTTTTTTGTTGAAACGCTGAATCGGTTACTGACCCATCTCCACCAACGCGTCCCGGAAGACGCTCTGGTTCTGGCGGGAGGCTGCGCGCTCAATTCATCGGCGAATGGGCAGATTGTGGCCAACACTCCGTTCCAAACGCTGTTTGTCCCCCCTGCTCCGGCTGATGACGGCACGGCCTTGGGGGCGGCGTTTTTGGCCTGGCATAACGACCACCCCGGTCAGCCTGGTGTCAGCACTCACTTCAACCCCTATCTCGGTCACACCCTCTCAGCCGCATCCATAGATCGGCTGGTGCGCTACAGCGGTTTACCCGTGGCGCATCACCCTGAGGGCCAAATAACCGAAGTGGCGGCCAAACGCCTGGCAGAAGGGCAGATTCTCGGCTGGGTGCAAGGGCGGGCCGAACTAGGACCCAGGGCCTTGGGGAATCGCTCCATTCTGGCTGATCCGCGCTCCACCGAACTGGGGGACAAAATCAACCGCGAGGTGAAATTCCGTGAGCGTTTCCGGCCTTATGCACCGGCTATCCTGCATGAATGGGGTTCTGAGTATTTTGAACAGTATCAAGAGTCACCCTACATGGAGCGCACTCTGAAGTTTCGTAGCGCGGTTAAAGGGCGAGTGCCTTCGGTGGTTCATGTTGACGGGACTGGGCGCGTGCAAACCGTCAAACCGGAATGGAACCCGCTGTTCCACCGTTTGCTGGCTGATTTCCACCAGCGTAGTGAGGTGCCTGTGTTGCTCAATACCAGCTTCAATGTCATGGGCAAACCCATCATCCACAGCGTGGAAGAGGCCGTAGCGGTGTTTCTGACCTCGGGCCTGGATGCCCTGGTGCTGGGCGATTTTCTGTTTTCCAAACCGGGTACACCATGAAAACCCTGTCTGCACACGCCCTGGTTGAGGCGATATGGCATGAACGCATCGCCCCGTCCTGTCTGGATGACTTTCTGCTGAGTGGCCTGGAGGCGGCCGCTGAAATCCGGCTCAACCTCACTGATGTATGGACACCCCACCTGAGCGTGCATCCGTCTACGCCTACAGAACGGCGGGCTTACTTGAGTGATCTGGCCCCCACTCTGCTGCTGGATGGGGTGTGGCTGGCGCGGGTGGCACAACCGGCCACCGCGCATAAAGCCTGTGAAGCGCACTTGTTTGCCTTGTATCGTCATTTATCCTCACCTGCCCACTTACCCGCCGCGCCGCAGCGACTGCTCCAGGCCGGGCTGATTGAGTCCGGTTGGGCCGACACTCTGGTTGGCTGTCTGGACGCATCCGAACACCCTCAAGCGGCCAGCATCTGGTATTTGCCCGCGCTTCAACTGGCCTTGCTGCACCGACCGCGTCGTTTTTTGCCTGAACTCTTAGGGTTCACCCTGGCGCATCAGCAGATGGATGGGCAGTGGTGGCATCAGGTGTTGCCACCGGGTATGGATCACTGGATACAGCAACGCATCGCCGGGCAAGACACCCGACGCCGCTTGATTGGGCAGGCGATAGCGGAATGTCCGCTGCGTACTCAGGCGGATTTCCAGAACCGACTGGCACGCGGACAAAGGCTTTACCACAGCGGTTTCGCGCCATTGATCGCAGGAACAGCCGCCCGCTTGCAGGCCGTACCCACACGACAAGAAGCCGTACGCGACCTGATTCAGCGTAAACGGGCGTATGCCGTGGGCTACCATGGGCGGGTCATGCTGGAGGGCCGATCTTTAGACGAATGGCTTGAAGAACATGGCCACACTACGGAGTGGCTGGAATGGCTGGCGCGATCGACCTATACCGATAAAGCCTGTCCCGAGGGAAGCCGCCTGCTGAAAGCCATGCAGTTTGGTGGGCCTATGTTTGGAGTATTTTCACCCGCAGAGCAGCATGTATGGGCGGAGTGGATGAGTGAATCGGCTGAGGTCATCCGCCTCACGCCCCCTCAACACACCGACGTGTGGGCTGTGGACTTCCCCCCGACCGTGAAGGAGCAGGGTCGTCGTTACGGTTCCTGCCGAGAACTCTACCGCCCACTACTGGACACGGAGACACCCCTGGCCATACCGGCAGCCGCCAAAACGGTGGTGCAGCGTTTTTTGCGGCGTGGCGACTGGCTCAGCCATGTACCCGGTCGGCGGCCGTTCCCTCGCCAATACACGGCAGAGCAACTGCACCACTACATACACCAAACCCACTTGAGTGAGCTAAAGCGTTATCGTCCGCTCGCGGCATCACCCGGCATCAGCCTTGAATTTTGCCGTTACGCGTTGGTGCAACTGGCTCCGGCCATTCTGATAGACGGTGCCTGGCTGATTGGCTTGAACGCTTACGGTGGTGCTCTGGATCAACCCCGCGAGGATTTGCTGCGTATTTATGCCGACGAAATTGGAGCGGGGTGCGTGGAATGGAATCATCCCAATGTCTACCGCCGCTTACTGGACAGCCAGAACGTACACCTGCCCCCATTCGACAGTGATGACTTTGCCCGTGCGACCTGCTTCATGGATGCGGCCTTCGAACTACCGGTTTATTTGTTGAGCATAGGCTGGCAGGCAGAGCAGTATTTTCCTGAGCTTTTAGGCTTGAATTTGGCCATAGAACTGAGTGGCCTGGGGGCCATGTACCTGCGGGCAATCGACATTCTTGAACACTACGGGATAGACCCGACCTTGTTCCGATTGCATCTGTCAATCGACAACCCGGCCAGCGGCCACACGGCTTTGGCTGAGCGGGCCATCCGAACCTACATGGACAATCAACGTCGTCAGTTAGGTGCCGCAGCCATGGCCCTGGTGTGGAAGCGGGTTCGGCGGGGGTATCACTCATTGAATGCGGCTACCCTTGGCCTGCTGGGTGGTTTGGCCTGGCGTTATCAGATGGGCCATCGTCGCGGATCAAGTGGCTTGTGTTAGAATTCCGGCTTGCCCATACGGCAATTTCAAATGCCTCCGTGCCGAATCGTGCGGGGGATGCTTCAAACGAGGAAGATATCTAATGACACTCAACATAGCCCTGACCAAAACCTTCAAGTTCATCACCTTCGTACTGTTCACCTTCATGGTACTGGTGTATTTCGGTGTGCTGCTGATCATACCGCTGGACATAATGGCCCAACTCATCAAACTGCTGCACGCCATTGGTTTGCCCACCGTCATCGCCGTCGCCGCCGGGATTGGCGCGTTGGGGTATCTGGCCTGGGTTGTATCCCGCATGCCTGAACTGTACAACCTCCTGTTCAACATTGGCATCGAGATTGCCCGTTTTGGTAACACCCAGATCAAACGTTTCGACGCACTGACCGACTCCCAGACTGACGCCTCCAAGGCTGAAAAACCCGCCGCCTGATACCCCCCTAAAAAACAAGGGCGACCAATCGGTCGCCCTTGTTTTTGTCGCATTGATAACGCCAAATCCCAATACCCCTCGTCCTTCCCCTTAAAACCCACACTCCCGTTCAATCACCCCGAGCATTGCAGGGAGAAGCAAATAAAGATTTCCGCGTAGCGACTGATGCGAATGAATTCGCACGTTTGTAGTACCGCCTTTAGGCGGAATCAG
>JBPCSC010000220.1:0-2348 GCA_051007495.1 Methylococcaceae bacterium
TCACCGGCCCGGCCAATCTAAACGGCATCGGCAAATCAGCGGCCAACAAAATCACCGGCAACGAGGGCGATCACCTCCTCAACGGCGGCGACGGCTTCGATACCCTGATGGGCGGCGATGGCGACGACACCCTGAACGGTGGCAACGGGGCCGATACGCTGATCGGCGGCAATGGCTCGGATACCTACCAGATCAACAACACAGAAGACCGCATCATCGAAACCCTCAATGGCGGCGATCAGGACGTGGTGGAAAGCAGCGTCAGCTACACGCTGGGTGACTATCTGGAGGTACTTACCCTCACCGGCAGCAAGACCGTCAACGGAACCGGCAACGCGCTCGACAACACCGTCGAAGGCAATGCAGCCGACAATACCCTCAACGGCGAAGCCGGGGACGACACCCTGACCGGCAATGCCGGAGACGACACACTGGAAGGCGGAGCCGGAGACGACGAAATTGACGGCGGCCTGGGCGACGATCAGGTGGTGTATACCGGCAATCAAAGCGACTACCAAATCACGCTGGACGAAGACGGCCAGACCTGGGTGATCGCCAATATCAACGGCGACGAAGGCACTGACCGGCTGAGTCACATCGAAACCCTGCGCTTCGCCGATGGGGTGATAACCCCCAGCGATACCCAAGGTCTGCCGCGTCTGAGCGTGGACGACATCAGCCTGAATGAAGGCGACAGCGGCACCAAAACCGCCCACTTCGTCTTCACACTGTCAGCCGCCGCCAGCCAAATCGTCAGCGTCGACTTCCAAACCTCAGACGACACCGCCGAGTCTGGTTCTGACTACCAGCCCCAAAGCGGCACACTCAGTTTCCAACCGGGCGAAACCCGAAAATCCATTGCCATCACCGTCTACGGTGACACCCTGCCCGAATCCAACGAAACTTTTTTGCTGTTACTGGGCAATCCGCTCGGCATGGATTTGCAAACCGGTTTTGCCACCGCCACCCTGCTCAACGACGAACGTCCCCGTTTAAGCATAGCCGGCACCTCCGTCAAAGAAGGCAATAATGGCCTGACCGAAGCGCAGGTGACGGTCACGCTGTCGACCGTCGCAACCACCCCGGTCACGGTGGAATACGCCACTGCCGACAGCACCGCCAACGCCGCAAGCGATTACAACGCCGCCCAAGGCAGCCTCAGCTTCGCCCCCGGTGAAACCCGCAAAACCTTTTCGGTATTCGTCAAAGGCGACACGCTCAAGGAAACCGATGAAAAAATCCGGGTGCTGCTCAAAAACCCGGTTGGAGCCACTCTGGATACCACGGCGACTTTTGGCTATATCACCGTCACCGACGACGACGCGAACGCCCAACCGGTCTTGACCCTCGGCAGCGACAAAACCAGCTTCAAGGCCGGCGACACCGCTCAACTGACGTTCACGTTCAACGTGGTTCCCAAAGGCTTTACCGCCAGCGACATCAGCGTAACCGGCGGCACGCTGGGTATTTTATCGGCAGATTCAACCGGCTTGATCTACACCGCCCGCTACACCCCGAACACCGCCAGCGACCACTGGACAGGCGGCCTCAGCCTTGCCGCCAACAGCTACACCGATGCCGCCGGCACCCCCGGCACGGTGACCAATAGCCTGAACTTCACTGGCGACACATTAGCCCCCAGCCTCACCCTCAGCAGCGACAAAGCCACGCTGAAAGCCGGTGAAACCGCCACCCTCAGCTTCAACTTCAGCGAAACGCCCATAGGCTTCACCCGCAGTGACATCGACATCAGCGCGGGAACTCTGGGCATGTTGACCGCCGATGCCAGCGGTAAAACCTACACCGCCCCCTACACCCCGCCCACCGGCACTGCCCAAACCACCCGCATCAGCGTCGCCGCCGGAACCTACACCGATGTCCTCGGCAACAGCGGTGTGGCCAGCAATGCCTTGAGCCTAAGCACCGACAAGCCAGTAGTGGTCGTACCTACGCTTACGATCAGCGATGTGACCGTTGCCGAAGGCAATAGCGGAACGAGCAATGCCAATGTCACGGTCAGTCTGTCAGCCGCCTCCAGCCAGACCGTTACGGTCAGTTACGCCACCCTCGATGGCACGGCGACTGCCGGATCGGACTATACCGCCGCCAGCAGCAGCCTGACCTTCGCCCCCGGCGAAATCAGCCAGACCTTCAATATTCCCATCTACGGCGATACTCAGGTCGAGTCGAATGAAAACTTCCGGGTAAATCTGAGTAATCCGGGTAATGCCACCTTGTCGGCCAATAAGAGTGCGGTGGTGGTGATTAGTAATGACGATATACCGCTACCCACTCTATCCATCAGCGGTGCGACGGTGAATGAGTTTAATAGTGGCATGAGCTACGCT
>JBPCSC010000221.1:0-8901 GCA_051007495.1 Methylococcaceae bacterium
GGTCACCCGCTGACTCCAGGGCAGGAATCAAACCTGTTCTGTCCTGGTAGAAGTAACTTTGCTGAATGATTTTGCCAAAATCGCTGATGCCGTAGGGAAATTTCATGATGATGGGTAGGTAATGGTTTTGACCCGTTAATGGAGTTGGTCTTCCTGGCGCAGTGTCGCCAGTAAATCAGGATGATGCTGGAAGGGTTCGGTTGAGCCGAGCATCCTGAGCGCGGATTCGTGGCTCATACCCCGGCGAACGGTCAGGTCACGATAAAGGGAGAGCAAAACTTCGCGCACATCCTGTTCGTATTCGCCGGATTCACCGGAAAAGCCGGTTCTTGGAGGATCGCGGTTTTCGGCGGTGTCGAGCCAGATACGCTGCACCGGGACGGTTTCCTCGATCACCCTCAGCATGGCCCGGATCAGGCTGGCCTGTTCTCCGGCGGTGTCGATGACGGCAGCCACCGCCGGATGGGTTTCATCGATCCGGTAGCGAATGCCGTTTCTGAGGTGTTCGACCCGCCAGGCTTGTTCGATCACCCCGGTGCCGGTTCGGAAGGTGGGGGTTCCCCGGAAGGCGAAGACCCGCCGTGCCCGTTCGCGGGTATCTTCAGCGAGTTTTGTCAGCCAGGGTTTCACCGTGACCGGTGGCCGGGCGGTCGATTTGCGGATGTCTATTTTCCATTCGGCATCGGCGGTGTTGCCGATGTCGAGCCGTATGCGGGCGAGGCGATGGGATTCTTCCCGGTTCCAGGCACGTCCCTGACCCAGCCCCAGCCAGCCGCCGGCCAGCAAAAGCCTTTGGTTGCGATAAATGTAGAAGCCCTGCTGGGCCGTCCAGCCTTCAGGGCCTGCGGCAAGATCGAATTCCGCTTCGGTGAGTCGATCCTTGTGTGGCAGAACATGACACTGCACCGTAATCAGCCCCCCTGAAGTCGGCAGGGTCGCCGGTGGCGATTGCCAGCATTTGGCCGGGTGATCCATCATGAAGGGATCCCAGGGACGAACCGGCCTGTCATTGATGAACAAACGGCAGCAGGGAACGGTTCCGGCAATCAGGCGATGAAAGATCATCGCCAGCCCTTGTTCGATGCCATCGATCAGGTCGGCAAAATGATTCAGGGTGGAACCGGGTGTAACGATGCGATCCAGTTTTTCCCACAGGATCAGGGTTCCCTTGACCGGTGTGGTCAGGGGATGGATGAAGGGTTCAGAGCCTGGGGCTGGCCCCTCGAACAGCAGCCAGTCCTGATTATTGCCGGATGACAGGGCATCCAGATCCCAGCGCAGGCAGGAGAGCGGCTGTCCGGTTTTTTTTGAAGCCACCGTCAGTTGCCGGCACTGGGAAAATGAGGCGGTTTTAAGCCCCATGCCGAAGCGGCCCAGGTCATCCGGCATCCGTTCGTCGAGGGGGCTGCGGTCTCCGAGGGTCATGGCCCGTTCCAGTTCGTCATCGGCCATGCCGCAGCCGTTGTCCAGTACGCTAATGCGACTGGCTTCGTCCTGCCAGTCGAAACGGACATGCACTTCCGTGGCACCGGCTGAAATACTGTTGTCGATGATGTCGGCCAGTGCCGCTGTCGTCGAGTAACCCAAACCCCTGAGGGCTTGCAGCAAGGCACAGGCTTTGGGAGGGGCGTTACGGGTTTTCTGGTTCATGTCTTGTGGCTGGGGCAAAGATTTCTTGCATGGGGGCGTGGGTGTCTCTCCGGCATTGCAGCCAGGATGGTCGCACTCGCGTGGGGTCAGTTGGAATCGAAAAAGCTTTTGAGCGGGTCGGTGTGTACCGTGTTTCGCAATTTGCGGATGGCCTTGGCTTCGATCTGGCGGATGCGTTCACGGGTGACATTGAACTGCTGGCCGACTTCTTCGAGGGTGTGTTCGCTATCCGTGTCGATGCCGAAACGCATCTTCAAAACAACCGCTTCCCGTTCGGTCAAGCAAGCGAGCAGTTTCTGTGCAGCCTCCCGTATGCCGTCCACGATCGCAGATTCAAGGGGCGATACCCTGGAGGTATCTTCCAGCGTATCCGCCAGGGTTTTCCCGTCGGCCTCTTCTGCGGGTGCATCCAGGGACAGTGGCGGAGCGGCCATTTTCAGGATGAGGATTTTCCGGATTTCTTCCACTGACATGTCGGTCGTGCCGTCGGCAATTTCTTCCAGGGTGGGAGCGCGACCGGTCTGTTGCTGGAGCTGACCCGATAGCCGGTTGATCTTGTTGAGTTTTTCGACGACATGAACCGGCATCCGGACGGTGCGGGCCTGATCGGCCACTGCCCGCGATACGGCCTGACGTATCCACCAGGTCGCGTAGGTGGAAAACTTGTAGCCACGCCGGTACTCGAATTTGTCCACCGCCCGCATCAGGCCCAGATTGCCTTCCTGGATCAGATCCATGAAATCCAGCCCCCGATTAACGTAGTTTTTTGCTATGGAAATAACGAGGCGCAGGTTGGCCTGAATCAGTTCCTGCTTGGCCAGACGGGCCTGATGCTCAGCCGCCGCCACCCGGTGGTGAATGTCCAGGATTTCGGCAAGCGTAAGCCCGTGTTCCTGCTCGATGAGCCGCATGTTTTTCGTGGCCGTACGGGCACCGTATGAGGTGGAGAGGAGCGTTTGCTGTTCCCGGATGCGTTCGACTGTGGTGTACAGGACGCCGGTAATTTCCCTGAAGAACTGCGGCGTTGTGTGAAATTCGATGAAGGATTGCGCCAGGGTATCGCAGGTGCGTTTAACTTCGGAATGAGCGGCACCCAGTCGGTTACGGGCGGTTACCATTCTGGCGTATTGTTCCCTGAACAGTGCCAGTTTTTCCTTGACGGCAATGGGGTCAAGGCCATTATCCGTAGTTCCCGGCAAATCGTCGCCGTTTTCTTCATCATCGGGCGGAATGTCGTCTTCATCCAGGGTGATGGCGACTTCCTTGATGCTCTCATCGGCCAGTCCGGTAACAAGATGGGACAGCGTTATTTCACCGGCATCGACCCGATCAAATGCTGCCAGGAAGTATTCGATGGCCGCCCGAAAACGCATCAGTTCGCGGGCTAAACGATGCTGTGCGTCTTCAATCCGTTTGGCTATGGCCTGCTCACCGGCCTTATCCAGCAAGCCGAATGCCCTCATGTCCCGCTGGTACCAGTAGTACGGATCAGCCTGATCCGGCTTCCAGTCCTCGATAAAGCTCAAGGCATCGGAAAGCTCAGATTCCTCGGCAAAACTGTATTCCTGCTCATCAACAGAGATGTCCAGTTCCGGGCGTTCATCCAGTATGGACCCAAGATCAGAAACCACTTGGGAAAGAAAAAACTCCTGTTCTTCATCGCGCTCGCCGTCCGTTTTCCGGCATAACCCGATGAGATAGTCTTCGGGAACCCATCCTTCCCGCAAGGCCGACAGCAGCAGGGTACGGATGCTGAAGCCGCTACCATCTTCCCTCGTAACAGGGATAGCCCGGGCGGGAAGAAAGATGTCGATGTCGTCCCAGGCTTCATCGGTATTGATGTGTTGATGTCGGCTGATCGTGTCCTGAACCGTGCGGATCGTATCGAGGATGGCTGGATCCCATTCCGGGGCAATGGCCTCGGGTTCAGCTTCCCAGTCACCGAACAGGGGCACATAGTCATCCTCTTCCTGACGGTTGTCCTGTCCTGTTTCCGTTTAAATCTCTGCCGGATATGCGACGGTATCCTGTTGCGGATGAGGGACTGTAACCGGTGCTGTGTCCGTGACGGGCCATTCCGGTTCCCGCTCCGGGACGGGTTCATCAAGGGTATTTTCGTAGGCAGGGAGGTTCAGGCTGGCAGATGTTTCGACGGGTTCCATCGTCATGTCGGGTGTCATGGGGGCAGGAGTACTCAGGGCTGTTTGCAGCAGAGTCAGGCAGTCTGTGGACTTGGCCTGTTCTGCATGAAACAGGGCATTCTGCCCCGAATCATCGACCAGCTTAGGGTCTGCGCCTGCTGACAACAGCAGGCTGAGGATATGCGGTCTGTCATTTTTGGCCGCCAGCATCAGGGGTGTCAGACCTTCCCGGTTTCTCGCATCGAGATCATCTCCCTGGCGGATACGCACACGGACTGTTTCTTCAACACCGAAGATGATGGCGGAACGAAGAAGTGGATTGATTGGCCTGTTCATATTGCAGACACCTTCATGCCTGAGCCATTGTCTTCTGAATCGCTGATCACATTGTTACCCAATGAGGTTCCCTGATTCTTGTCGCAGGAATCCTGTCAGTATGCCATAGACCCGAATTCAGCGTTAAGGGAGAGCGTTTAGGGAGGACACCCACTTTAGTTTAACGTGAGTTCTGGATGAGAAAGCGATGGGCAGGCATCGTCCTTCGCGTACCATATGGCTCACCGAGGCGTTGGCCGAGCAAGGGATTCAACTGATCACCCAACTCAAGAGAAACCTGCTTCCTCAGATGTATTCGCTTATCCCGAACTCAGGTTAATTTAACGTGAGTTCGGGATAAGGTGGATGTCTGTTTGTCTTCTAAAGCCCCCTATCGTACTCGTGAACCAGCGGTAATCGGGCCTGTTGCGCCGAAGCCTTAAGCCTCGGCGAACTCCCGCATGGCTGGGCTGAATGGAATGAATCTCCACACAACCACGATCGAGTCGGGGTTCGCTTTCGCTCCGGGAGCGCGGCCATCCTGGCCGCAATGCGGGCGGGACGCCCGCGCTCCCGGGAAGGGAAAACCGTTCTCTTATCCAGAACTCACGTTAGTTTAGGCTCCCACTTTGTTTTGATGCTCCTCCGGCCACACCGTTAATGATGGTTCCGGCATCTGCAATCGGATTCATGAGGTAAAAAGTATAGTCCGCGTGAGTAGGGGTACGAGCGCGGACTCCATTGCCGGTCAGGCCTCACTGCACGGCATCCCGGCGCGTCCCCCCTGAGGAATCAAGACAGAACCGCTGGGGGTGTCAGGTCATCAGACAAAACTCTGAGGTCGGTTTATACTCTGCGTTTTCTTCTAGCTTCAGCGTCATTGTCTTCCCCCATCCATGCACATTGAATCACTCGCTCTCCCCAGCATCAGGGGACTAAACCCTTACCAGCCAGGCAAACCCATCAGCGAACTGGAACGTGAACTGGGTATCCGCGACATCATCAAGCTGGCTTCTAACGAAAACCCGCTAGGCCCTGGCCCTCTCGCGCTGGCCGCTGCCCGAACGGCACTGGAGTCCTGCCACCTTTATCCCGATGGCGGCGGGTTTGAACTCAAGGCTGCACTGGCCAGGCATCTGCGGGTAGAACCCGCTCAGATCACCTTGGGAAATGGCTCCAACGATGTACTGGAACTTATCGCCCGAGTGTTTCTGGGCACAGGCGTAGAGGCCGTTTTTTCTGAACATGCCTTCGCCGTTTATCCGCTCGCCACTCAGGCCGCCGGGGCCAAGGCCGTAGTCGCACCCGCTCATGACGGCAGCCGTGGCCCTCGTTACGGTCACGATCTCAAAGCCATGCACGCCTGCGTCACACCGCTGACCCGGGTGGTGTTTATCGCCAATCCCAACAACCCCACCGGAACCCGCCTGGGCCAGGCTGAACTGCGTGGCTTCATGGAAAGCCTGCCGGATACAACATTGGTGGTGGTTGATGAAGCCTATTTCGAATACGTAAACGCGCCCGATCACCCTGACGCGCTGGATTGGCTGGCCGATTTTCCCCAGTTGATCGTCACCCGTACTTTTTCCAAAGCCTATGGCCTGGCCGGTTTTCGCATAGGCTATTCAGTGTCCAGCCCTGAACTGGCCAACTGGCTGAATCGGGTCAGGCTGCCCTTTAATGTGAGCAGTCCGGCTTTGGAAGCGGCGCGGGCAGCACTGGAAGACACCGCCCATCTGCAACGCTCGGTGCAATTGAACCGGGAAGGGCTGGCGGTGTTGTCTGAGGGGTTCGCAGCCAGAAAGCTGGACTACATCCCCTCGGTGGGCAATTTCGTATGCTTTGACACCGGTCGGGCGGCCGGTACTGTGTATGACGCGCTGCTGCGGGAAGGAATCATCGTGCGTCCTGTGGCCAACTACGGGTTGCCCCAGCATTTGCGGGTGACGGTTGGTTTGCCGGAGCAGAATCAGATGTTTCTCGGCGCACTGGATAAGGTGCTGGCTGCATGAGTCGTCTCTGCATCATCGGAGTGGGTTTGATCGGCAGTTCGGTGGCACGCTCGGCCCGGCTTCAGGGCCTGGTTCAGGGCATCACGGGCTACGATCGGGATGCTGCCAATCTGGATCTGGCTGTAAAACTGGGTGTCATTGACCAGGCGAGCGAGAGCCTGGCCGATGCCGTGGCAGGGGCTGACAGGGTATTTTTGGCCGTTCCGGTTGGGTCCATCGAGGCTGTATTGTCAGAACTTGAACCCCACTGGAACGCGGCTACCACCTACACCGACGTAAGCAGCACCAAACAGGATGTACTGGCTGCATTGTCACGGGTGTTTGGGCATATTCCGGCCAATTTTGTACCAGGACACCCTATAGCCGGGGCCGAGCGCAGCGGAGTGGAAGCCGGAAAAGCCGATCTGTTCGCTGGCAAACGGGTGATTCTGACACCCGTCTCTGAAACTTCAGACTCAGCAGTGGATAAGGTGGCGACGTTCTGGCAAACACTGGGTGCCCACGTTTCGTTTATGGATCCGCTACGCCATGACCAAATCCTGGCGGCCACCAGCCATCTGCCTCACGTACTGGCTTTTGCCCTGACCGACATGTTGGGCCGCATGGACGAACAGGAAGCCATTTTCCAGTACGCCGCCGGGGGGTTTCGGGATTTTTCCCGGATTGCCTCCAGTGATCCTGGCCTTTGGCGTGACATCTGCCTCGCCAACCAGGCTCAGATCGTCCCTCTGATTGATGCCTACTGCGCCGCACTGACGGCAATCCGCGATCTGATCGTGCATGAATCAGCCACTGAATTACACGACACATTTAACCGCGCCCGTTCGGCGCGTGAACGTTTTCTCAATCTGTCCCAACCCTGAATAACACCATGAACAACCACAGCATTACCTTTCAAGCTCAACCCGGCGGAACCCTTCAAGGCGAGGTTCGGGTACCGGGCGACAAATCCATTTCCCACCGCTCCATCATGCTCGGTGCTCTGGCCGAGGGCATTACCCAGGTCAGCGGGTTTCTGGTGGCTGAAGATTGCCTGGCCACACTCGCGGCTTTTCGGGCTATGGGCGTCAAAATCGAAGGGCCGACTGAAGGACGAGTGAGCATTCACGGTGTGGGGTTACACGGCCTGAAACCGCCTGTTGAACCGCTCAATCTGGGTAACTCCGGCACGTCCATGCGGCTTTTAAGCGGGCTGTTGGCGGGGCAAGCCTTCGACAGCGTGCTCACCGGAGATGCCTCACTTTCGCGTCGCCCCATGCAGCGAGTCACCAACCCACTCGCCACCATGGGGGCTTGCATCGAAACCACCCCGGCCGGTACTGCGCCTCTGCACATCAAGGGCGGAACCCGACTCAAGGGAATTGACTACGCCATGCCCATAGCCAGTGCCCAGGTCAAGTCATGTCTGCTATTGGCCGGTTTATATGCCGAAGGTGAAACCCGGGTGCGTGAACCGGCGGCCACCCGCGATCACACCGAACGGATGCTGCGTGGCTTGGGTTATGCCGTGCAAGTAGAAGGGGATACGGTCAGTATCCAATCCGGCGGAACCCTCACCGCCACCAACATTGACGTGCCCAGCGATATTTCTTCCGCCGCTTTTTTCATGGTGGCTGCGGCCATCACGGCAAACGGCGACGTGACTTTGCGCCATGTCGGCATCAATCCAACCCGCACCGGTGTCATCGACATATTGCGCTTGATGGGGGCTGACATCGAAATGAGCGGGGAGCGCGTCATAGGCGGCGAACCGGTCGCCGATATTCGGGTACGGGGCAGCCAGTTGGCAGGTATCGACATACCCGAGCATCTGGTGCCTTTGGCCATAGACGAATTTCCGGTTTTGTTTGTTGCAGCGGCCTGTGCCAGTGGCACAACCCGCCTGAGCGGTGCAGAAGAATTGAGAGTCAAAGAAAGCGACCGTATTCAGGTCATGGCCGATGGTTTGAAGGTGTTGGGCATATCCGCCCAACCCACCCCGGACGGCATAGTCATTCAGGGCGGTACGCTAACAGGAGGCGGGGTTGACTCTCATGGTGATCACCGGATAGCCATGTCGTTTGCCGTGGCTTCTTTACGCGCCAGCGGCACGATTGACATTAAGGATTGCGCCAACGTCAACACCTCGTTCCCCGAGTTCGTTACCCTGGCCCGGCAACTGGGCATGAACCTCGACGTAGTGCAGGTAGATTGACATGAACCTCGATATACCTGTACTCGCCATAGACGGTCCGGGTGGGGCCGGTAAAGGGACGGTTAGCCGGGCCGTGGCCAGACAATTAGGCTGGCATTTTCTCGATAGCGGTGCCATTTACCGCGCTCTGGCCATTGCTGTGATTGATCAAGCCGTCAGCAGAGATGCAGAGGATGCCATCACTGCGATTGCTCTGGAGATGAATCTTCATTTTGAGCCTGGCGAACCGCCGGCAGTATGCCTGAACGGGGCCGACATCAGCAGTCGTCTGGCCAGCGAACAAACCGGAGCCATGGCCTCACACATTGCCGCCTACGCACCCGTGCGAAAGGCCTTGTTACAAAAACAACGGGATTTCAAGAAAAGCCCTGGGCTGGTCGCTGATGGTCGTGACATGGGCAGCATGGTTTTCCCCGAAGCGCGATGGAAAATCTTCCTTACTGCCCGTGTAGAAGTCAGGGCGGAGAGACGCTACAAACAGTTGAAACAGAAGGGTCAGGATGTTAACCTTGATGTTCTCACTCGGGAGCTTGAAGAACGTGATCGCCGTGACCGCGAACGTACAGAAGCCCCTTTGGTGCTGTCCCCA
>JBPCSC010000222.1:0-10886 GCA_051007495.1 Methylococcaceae bacterium
GTTGGGCTATGGGGTTAGGCCATCCTGGCCTTGCGAGGGCGAGACGCCCTCGCTCCTGGGGGGCATAAGTCGCGCTTAAAATTTGACGGATACATCAAAACCATAGCGTCTGGGAGGGCCGGGTAGAAATGAGTTGTAGCCAAATCCACTGGCCAGATTGACGGCATAAACATCGTAGTTTTCATCCAGCAGATTTTCTGAATGCAGGGCCAGGGTATAACGGCCTTTGCTGTCGTTGTAGGCAATGCGGGCGTTCATTAGCCCATACGGTTGTTGCTGTATCGACTGATACCCAGGCGTATCGTTATAGGCACTGTACCACTGGCGGGTTTGATAATTGCCGCTCACCCCTACATCGAAGAATCCGCCAAAACCTGATTCAAAGCTGTAGTCTATGGCTCCGGTTAGTTTGAAGTTGGGGGCGGCCACCAGTTGGTTGCCGGCCAGATCCACCTGGTCTCTGGGGTCTGGTGTGCTGGTATTGGCCAGGCTTAATGCGTCGTAAGTGGTATTCATGACATTAGTGCCCAGGGAAACGCGTAACCCATCAAGCGGGATGACCATAAACTCGTTTTCAAGGCCGTAAATATGCGATGCCCCGGCATTCAAAAGCTGGCTGGAGCCACCCACCACATTGATGATCTGCTGGTTTTGATAGTCATAATAATAACCGGACATATTCAGCCTGAGCCGTTTATTGAACCAGTCGCTTTTAACGCCCACTTCAAAGGCATCAACGGTTTCAGGTTTGGTATAGCCCGTATTGAGATAAGAGGCAGGAGAATACATGACACCCGGATTATAATTGCCGCTGCGATAACCCCGGCTGTAATTGCCATATACCATCATGTTGTTGGTCAGGGCGTAATCCAGGCCGGTTTTTCCAGTCCAGCTTTGATCAATATGTTCCTGCTGGGGCAGCGATGCCTGGGTATAAGCCCCATTCAAAAACCGCCCTGCACTGGGAGGGGTTGCAGTAGGTGGCAGATACGCTGCATTAATCCCCGTGATATTACCCGGAACCCAACTGCCTACGGGGCTGTGATCGTAGCCCAGCCTGGAGATATTCATATAATCAAGATCATTCTGGTCTACCGTAAACCGCACCCCGGCATCTGCTCCCAGTCGTTCAGTGAACTGGTAACGGGCCTGGGTATAAGCGGCCGTGCTGACCGAGCTAATATTCATTTGTTGGTCAACCATTCCGTAGTTTGATAACAGCTTTTGATACGCTAAAGGTAATAGCACAGGCCCATCTTTCAGAAAGGAATATAAATTCCGCATCTTGTCTTCATCCTGGCTGATGTAAATGCCGGAGATAAAACTGAACGGGCCGTCCCAGTCGGATTCCACCCGAAAATCCTCGGAAAAAGCCTCATGTTGATCGAACCAGTCGATTTCCAGCAAAGAAACCGGTGACCCATCGGTATCCTGACCAAACTTGGCCTGGGTGTTATACCAGGAACTCACCGATACAAATTTGAGCGAACCCGGATCGTAAGTAAGTTTGAGCGATACGTGGTTGAAGTCGGAATTGGTTTGCCCCATCCGGTTGATCGCTCCTTCACGAAACCCGTAATCGGGATCGCGGCTATACCCGGCATAATTAAACAAGCCCTTGCCCGGTACTGGAATCACGCCGTATGTTCGCGGCGGGGTGAAACGGGGGGTGCTGCGGGCGATGTTAAGCCGCAGTACGGCGTTCAGTTCGTCGCTGATCTGACCGTTTAAGGTCAAGCGACCGGAAGCCCGGCGGGTCTGGGCCATGTTGGGCCCGTTTACGTTGTGCCACCAGCCATCGTCCTGATCGAAATCAAAGGCGGCACGGGTCGCCAGACGGCCTGGCACCAGCACCGTTTCAGCGGCAGCGAAGATACGGTGTTCGTCGTAATTACCAAACCCGTAACGTAAAATGTTCTCGCCGGCCTGGTTGAGATCCGGTGTGTGGCTGATGAGATTGATGGCCCCGCCGGTCGTGTTTTTACCGTACAAAGTGCCTTGTGGCCCTTTCAGCACCTCTACCCGCTCCAGATCAAAAAAAGCCAATCCGTGCGTGCTGTTGGCCCCCAGGTAGGTTTCGTCCAGATAAAGGCCAATGGGGTTGGATTGGTTGATGCTGTAATCGGCCATGGAAATGCCCCGTAGCGAGAATACCGGCCGCCACCCGGCGGGGTTGGTCGCTTGTAGCCCGGGTACTTGTTCGGTCAGGTTGCTGGCCGAGCGTATGTCACGGGCGACCAAATCGTCAGAGGTGAGAGCATCTATGGACAAAGGGGCCTTTTGCAAGCTTTCTTCCTTGCGTTGCGCCGTAACGACTACCTCCTCCAGTGCCATGGTGTCGATCTCTTCTGCGCCACTCTTAAGAGGAGAAATAACCGTGAGTGCCAATGTAAATGCGGCTGTTTTTTTCATATTTATTTTTTGGGTTTAGCACACTGGCCCGGAAGATCATCAAGGAATACTCCCCGGCCAGTATTCAGGGAGCAGGGTATGTTAGCCTCGGCAGTCTGGTTTGTGTAGTGTGTAGCCTTTTAACAATACCAAGCTTTTTTTCATCCATTCATTACCGATGTATAGCCACACCTCCGTTTGCCGCTTTCCCTCTGGCCAAATCACAGAGTATGCTTGCGAATCACCCTGACCTCTGGAGCCACCCTATGAACACTCAAACACGCGATGCCTACCGAATTTTGTCATTGGACGGAGGCGGATCCTGGGCCTTGATCCAAACCATTGCCCTGGCCGATCTGTACGGCCTGCACACCCCCGGCCATACTCTGTTGCGGCATTTCGATCTGGCCATAGCCAATTCAGGCGGCAGTATCGTGCTGGCCGGATTACTGCTGAACCTCAGCCCTCTCGCCTTGTTTCGTCTGTTTGATGAAGCCCAAAACCGCCAGCGTTTGTTCCAGCCTCGCTGGTTGCATTTGCCCGGGCTTCGCAAGTACCGCACCGCCGCCAAACTGAATGGCCTGGAAGACATTTTGACCGAGGCAGGCCGAGCGGCAGGGCTTGATGCGTCCGCACCACTGAGCGACATCGTCAGTGCCTCTGGATTGGCTACTGATCTGGTCATTTGCGGCTTCGACTACGACCGTAAACGCGCCCGGTTCATCCGTTCTAACCGCGCCTCGCTGGCCTCGGGTTCGGGTGGGGGGTTGGGGTCAAAAATCAGCCTGATTCAAGCGGTTCATGCGTCCTCGACGGCACCGGTCAAATTTTTCGATGACCCGGCCCTGATGCGTGTCGATGGGCAAATCACCCGCTTCTGGGACGGGGCGATAGGCGGTCATAACAATCCCGTTATGGCCGGGGTGGTGGAAGCACTGGCCAATCATCCTGAACAACGAGGCGCGATCAGGGCACTGAGCCTGGGTACGGGTTCGGTGTCTTTGCCGCCGGGGAATGAACGCACCGATCCCGGATTGCTCACCGACCTGGCCTTGCTGGCTGAAGCCATACTGGATGATCCACCCGAGGCGGCTTCGTTTGTCGCCCACGTCATGCTCGGTGGTCGTTTGCCGGCTACACCGGAGCAGGTCAGCGACGGCCCTGTGGTTCGCCTCAGCCCGTTGATTCAGCCGGTTAATCCCACCGGGCAAGATAATGGCTGGCAAATCCCTGCCGGCCTGGAACACGATTTCGACGCACTCACCACGCTGGAACTGGATGCGGTATCGCAAGAAGACGTCAACCGCATCAAAAAACTCACTGCTTTATGGCTACAGGGGCAGGTCAGAAATCAAGCCATACGCGCCGATGGCCATAGCCTGGACTGTCAGATAGGCCACTCCACTTACCCCGAAGCAGCGGCCCGATGGGGGGAAAACGACCACTTGGGTGCTTACCCCAACCCCGACAATACGCTTAAAATTATGGAATTCCTGCACGCCTGATGTCCTGATGAACACTGCACCACCTGCTGACTTTCCTATCTCTCCACTCTCAGAACCGGGAACAGCCCGTTTTCTGGGGTGGGTTGCCTCACTCAGCCTGTTGATTGGTGTGGTATTGATGGTTGTTAACCTGTCTGACCCTGCAATCGGCTTCAAACCCGGGGCCGCGCTGATGATGGTCAACGGTTCTATCTGCCTGATCCTGATTCGTTCTGGGCGCTTGCGAACGGCCGCGCAATTCCTCTGTTGGGCCGGGATGATCACCACTCTGGCTTCTGCCTACAACACACTGGGTTTGCAGAGTTTTGCCTGGCTAAGAGTCCCCATCATCATCATGTTGGGTGGCTGGTTGCTGGGGCGTACCACGGCCTATCTGCTGGCTCTGGTGGGAGCCGTGATGGTGATGCTGTTTTATCGTCTGCATGTACAGGGTCACGCTTTTCCGGATACCTATAGCCTGGATGCCATAATGGTGGCGTATCTCATCGCCATGGTGATCTCAGCCCTGATAGCCGGTTCGGCGGCGGCAACCTTTAGCAGACAACTTACCGGCCTGGCCGAGGCCCGCAGCCAGTTAACCGCCTTGTTCGATAGCACCGATGACCTGGTGTGGTCGGTCGATCCTCAACAGTTGGGTTTGATCCGGTTTAATGATGCCCTTACGCGGTATCTGAAAACGCTGGGCTCAACAGCCCAATCCGGTCAAACGGTACATGACTGGAATCTCCGTCACCCCCAAATCACGCTATGGGAAGGGCTTTATCATCGCGCCTTGACCCAGGGTGCGTTTGTGCAGGAAGCAGAAGCCTTTGGCGACGGGCGTTTGTTCCGTCTTGGTTTCAATGTGTTGCGTCAGAACGAAGCTGTGTTTGGCATTTCGGTGTTCGCTTCAGATATTACCGATGAACGCCGCATTCAGCGTGAGCATGAAGATGAACTGGCCTTTCGCCAAAAACTGATTGAATCCATACCGGGGATATTTTTCGTGCTGGATGAACGGGGCCAATACCTGATGTGGAACCACAATCTGGAAAAAACCTACGGCCTGACTCCGCAGCAAATCACTCAGCTTGATCCGCTGCTGACCATCGCACCCGAGGAACGAGAGCGGGTCAGCCTGGTGCTGAGAGAAGTGTTTGCGACGGGTCAGGCCTCCATAGAAACCATCAGCCTGACCGCAACCGACCCGCAACGCATACCGCTACTGCTGACCGGTTACCTGATGGAATGGCAAGGCAAACCCACTCTTTTGGGGATAGGCCTGGACATTTCCGCCCAAAAAGCCGCCGCCTCCGAACTGGAACAGCACAAAAATCATCTGGAGGAGTTGGTCGAATCCAGAACCCGTGAACTGTCAGTCGCCAAGCAAAAGGCCGAAGTCGCCAATCAAACCAAAAGCCAGTTTCTGGCCAATATGAGCCATGAGATTCGCACCCCGCTCACGGCCATTATTGGGTTCTCGGAGAGCCTGATGACCAACCCGCATGAGGCCGCCGAGCGTAACAGCATGCTTGAGACCATCATTCGCAACAGCCGTCATCTGCAAGGAATCATCAGCAATATTCTCGATTTCTCCAAAATTGAGGCCGGACGGCTGGAAATTGAGCCTATGCGTTTTTCCGTGGCCGAGTTCATCGCCGATATGGAGCGGGTGGGATCATCCCTCAGCCAGAATAAAGAACTGTCGTTCAGCCTGCATCTGGTCAGCCCAGTCCCCCAATACGTACACAGCGACCCCACCCGGCTACGGCAAATTGTGATGAACCTGATCGGCAATGCCGTTAAATTTACACCGACCCCTGGGGTCATTCGCTTGCTGGTCGGATCCGATCTGACTCAACGGCAGTTGTTGTTGGTGGTTCAGGATACGGGCATAGGCATCAGCGATGAGGAAATGGAGCGTTTGTTTCATCCCTTTGCTCAGGCCGATAATTCCACCACCCGCCGGTTTGGCGGCACAGGATTGGGCCTGAGCATTTCCCGCGAACTGGCCCGTTTGCTGGGGGGCGACATCCGGGTGTTCAGCATCAAGGGATTGGGCAGCCTGTTTGTAGTGTCCATAGCCGCCGGCGATCTGGAGGGCATACCTTTCCTGAGTCAATGGCCACTGGAAACCACCGCTGCCCCAGCCACAGAAAGCCTCGGCATCCCCCAACTGACTGGGCGTATCTTGCTGGCCGAGGACACAATCGACAGCCAAAACCTGATCTCACTGCTGATACGCCGCACCGGCGCAGAAGTGGTCATCACTCAAAATGGGCAGGAGGCGGTGGATCGAGCGCAGGAAATGGAATTTGATCTGGTTCTGATGGATATGCAAATGCCGGTCATGGGTGGTCTGGATGCCACGCTGATGTTGCGTCTGACTGGGTTCGAACAACCGATCATCGCTTTGACCGCCAATGCCACTGAACAAGACAAGGCCCAGGCCATCCAGGCCGGTTGCAATGGCTTTCTGACCAAACCCATAGACCAGTCGGCTTTCTTTGCGGTGCTGGCTCAGCACCTTCCTGACATTCAAGCCGTTCAACCCAACGCGCAAACGGTGGCGGTCACGGTGATTCCGGCCACCGATCCGGAATTTCTGGCGATGCAGGCCAATTTCTACCAGGAATTGCCAGAGCGGATCGCTACAATTCAAAGCCTCAGCGCACAAGGACACTGGTCTGAATTGCGTGCCAAGGCCCATCAGTTGAAGGGAATCGCGGGCAGTTTCGGGTTACCGGAAGCCTCCAGACTGTGTGCTCAAGTGGAGCAACGGATTGTGGCCGATGATTACCCGCCTGTTCCGGCCTTGATTGAGACGTTGCTGGCCTGTTGCGCCTCTTCTCATCCTCCGTCCAACCCTTAAGCATAAGCCTATGCGTCATCGTTTCGACTCTTCCAAAATCATCACCCCCTTGAGTGAACCCGGCACAGTGCGTCTGCTGTTCTGGATCGCCATTATCATCACCGTAGGCGGTGTGGTGATGCTCAGCCTGAACCTGATCAACGGAATGGGTGTACGTCCTGGTGCCCCCATACTCATCGTTCTAGGGTGCATCATGCTGCCCATGCTGCGCCTGGGTTATTTGAGGTCGGTTGCCTGGACGCTCTGCCTGGGGGTGCTGCTCAACTCGGTGGCGGCAGCCTACGGCACACAAGGCTTGCTGAGCATTTATTGGATGGGTATGCCTTTCGTTATCCTGATCGGAGGCTGGTTGCTCGGTCGGCGGGTGGTTTTGGTTCTGGGGGTGCTGGCCCTGGCCGGGGTGCTGGGTATGTACTGGCTGCACCTCTCTGGGCATCAGTTTCCGCAAACCCATGCGTTGGGAACCATGGTTTCGAGCCTGGTGATATTGATTAGCGTGTCCTGCCTGATAGCCGCCAGTATGGCTACGGTGTTTCAAAGTCAACTCACCCAACTGAGTGAATCCCGAACCCACCTGACCACACTATTCGACAGCCTGGATGATTTGGTCTGGAGCGTGGACACACAAAACTTCAGAATACTGAGTTTTAACCAGGCTTTTGCTGAGTATATGCTGGCCGCCAAGGATATAGTTATCGCTACAGGCATGACACCGGATGAATTGAATCCAACAGAAACAGGCCGGAACCATTGGAAAAGGCTATACCGTGAAACCCTGGCACAGGGGTATAACCAGGAAGAATTTGTATCCATCCTGAAGAATCACACGTACCGTTTATCCCTCAGCCTGATGCAGCAGGACGGTGTGGCCTTCGCCATATCCGTTATTGCTCATAACATCACTGAAGCCAAAGCGGTTCAACAAGGGTTGGAAGACGCAGTTAAGGAACGTACCCGTGAACTGTCTGCCGCCAAGGAGGCTGCTGAAGTCGCCAATCAGACTAAAGGGTATTTTCTGGCCAATATGAGCCATGAAATACGCACACCACTCACCGCCCTGCTCGGGTTTGCCGAAAGCCTGAGGGACAGGGATTTAAGTGAAAGCGAACGGATGGAGTCGGTACACACCATTATTCGTAACAGTGAACACCTGCAAAGCCTTATCTCGGATATTCTGGATTTCTCCAAAATTGAAGCCGGGCAACTGGACATCGAAACGCTGCCTGTGCCTTTCCCGGAGTTTCTGGCTGATATACACACACTGGGTAATGCCCTGGCCACAAACCATGAACTGCACTTTAGCAGCCACATTCTGCCGCCCATACCGGCACTCATCCATACCGACATCACCCGGTTGAGGCAAATACTCATCAACCTGATAGGCAATGCAGTAAAGTTTACTGAAAGCCCGGGCCGAATACGCCTGCTGGTAAGCCATGATGCTCAGGCTGGCCAACTGGTATTCACGGTGCAGGATAGCGGTATAGGCATGAGCCAGGACGCGCAGTCCCGTTTATTCCAGCCATTCGTACAAGCCGATATTTCCACCACCCGCAGGTTTGGCGGCACAGGATTGGGATTAAGTATTTCCCGCGAACTGGCCTTGCGCCTGGGTGGAGATATTCAGGTGATGAGTATCGAACGACTGGGGAGTATTTTCACCACTACAGTAGCCACGGGTAATCTGGAAGGAGTCGAGTGGCTGGAAAACCCCGAACAGTGGAACCGAATACTCCACGCGCCAATAAACAGTATTGATGCCCGCCCCACCGGGCTTTCAGGGCAGATACTATTGGCTGAGGATACCGTGGATAATCAACGCCTTATTCAGTTAATGGTACGGCGCACCGGCGCGGAATTAACCATTGCCCAGCACGGACTGGAAGCGGTAGAAATAGCACAGGAACGGGAATTTGATTTGGTATTGATGGATATGCAGATGCCGGTGATGGGCGGAATGGAAGCCACTCGTCTTTTGCGCCTGACCGGCTTTGACGGCCCTATTGTCGCGCTAACCGCCAATGCCACCGAGCACGACAAAACCCAGGCCAGGGAAGCCGGCTGCGATGATTTTCTGATAAAACCGGTTAATCAGCAGGCGTTCTTTCAGGTTTTAGCCCGTTATCTCGTCGGCAAAACCGGGCACAGTGAGACTCAAACCGCATCATTCCCCCAATCCGACTTGACTGAAAGTCCTGAGTATCAGGAATTAAAAGAACGTTTTATCCTGGAATTGCCCGAACGACTGGAAGGCATTAAAACCGACCTGGCACTGGCGGATTGGCCCGGGCTTAGATTCAAAATTCATCAGTTAAAGGGCGTGGCGGGGAGTTTTGGGTTTAAAGAGACCAGTCGAGTGGCCGGTCACATCGAAAACCGCCTGGCTAATGGAGACTACCGCCCCGTCGATCGACTGGTGGAGGAATTAGTGGCGACGCTGCGTACACCGTGAGGGTTACAGGAGCAGGCCTGTTTGCTAACCCTGGCTTAAAGGTAATTGAACAGAGATAAACTCTGGACTTTCATATACGCCTGCTGAGAGGCCTGCAAAGCCGTCTGGTGCAGATTAAACTGGCTAATCACCTGGGCGTAATCGGCATCCTGCAAGTCCGAGAGGTTTTGTTTGGAGTCGAGAGTGAATTTTTCGAGGATGTTATTTTGTTGATCCAGCGTACTCAAGCGTGCGCCCACTTCTACCCGTGCATCGGATAGGCTCTTGAGGCCAGCATCCAGGTCTTGCAAACCGGCGGTCGCTATATCGTGTACATCGCTGTCGGAAAGGTTTCCGGTGAATGCGGCTTCCAGCTTTAATAGGGTATTGAAAATACTGCGCGTGGGGGGAGTTGTGTCGGTTACAGCCGTACTGGATGATGCACTTGATGCTGTTGCATCTTCTGGTAATGCGACTTCGCCTCCTGCATCTGCTGTGGGTGTAGCCGTCGCGGTGGTACTCACAGGTGCAACAGTAACCGAAGAATCCACTGTCGGTACATTTTCAAACACAGAAAAACCATTGTGATTGGCATTCATCAGAATATCAGGCCCCACTTGTATCTTGCGCTGATATTTATCGCCCCGGTAACTAACAGCCAGTTCGGGGCTTGTCGTATCGAAATCAAACGGTTTAACTTCAGACCTGGAACCGGCAAACAGATATTCTCCCCGGTCATTTTTAGTATTGGCCACATCCAGCAAAGCCCTGGTCATTTCATGTATTTCACGACCTATGGCTTCGCGATCCGAACCGTTGTAGGAAGCATTAAGACCAGTAACGGTTAACTCCCTGACCCTGTACATAATGTTGCTGGCTGAATCAAGTGCCGTCTCTTCGTTGTTCAGTCGCAACTGCACGGCGGATATATTGGCCTGAAACCGGGTATTGAGATCTATTGATGCCTTGAAATCAAGCACACTGGCCATAGCAGCAGGATCATCTGAGGGCTTGAGCAGCTTTAAACCGCTGGCCATTTCCTCTTGGCTTCGATTCATTTCTACCTGACGGAACATGAGGTTGCTGACGCCGGTATCTCTTAAAGTTGCAGTAGATATTCGCATGGTATTTTACCCCCTATCGAACGGCTGAAATCAGAGTATCAAACATACTGTTTGCAATAGGAATGATCTGAGCGGCGGCCTGATAAGCTTGCTGATATTTCAATAAATTGGCGGCTTCTTCATCCAGATTGACACCCGATATGTTTTCCCTTTGAGTGGTGAGTTGCTTAAGGAATGTCTCGTGGGCTTGCGTATCAATACTTGCAGTACGCGTCTTGCCGCCTATACTGGTCACCATCTGGGTATACACCTGATGAAACGAGTATGCCCCATTATCCAACGAGCCTTGGGTTTGTAACTGGCCCAAGGCGATCATGTTGCTGTTGTCGGCTATACCACCGAAATCCTCGGATGGGGCCTTTATGGTAAAGGTATCTCCATTGGTCAATGTCTCGCTGCCGGCAATTTTTATCTTAATCTCATCTACAGTGAAACCGCCGTCCTCATCTGGAGTTAATGTGCCATCAAGTGTACTGAAAACAGCATTATCGCTAGTCCGGGTAATGGTGTAGCTGCCAAACTCATCGAAATCACCCTTTTCGTACTTTAATTGATAATCACCGGGCTTCATATTCTTGACGTTG
>JBPCSC010000223.1:0-1338 GCA_051007495.1 Methylococcaceae bacterium
AGCAGCTTGCTCTACACCAGCGACGGCGGCACCGGCGGCAAAACTGAAATCACCTTCAAGGCCGATGACGGCGACCCGACTACGGTCGATGCCGAGGTGGTTTTGGGGGTTGAAGCCGTCACCCCGCCGAGCCTGCTGTTGCCTGCTCAACCGACGGTCGTAGCCGGATTGGCCAGCGAACTGATAGGCCTGGGTCTGCTGGATCCGGACAACGCCGCCAATGGCACGCCCATTAGCGTGACCTTAACCCCCACGGCCGGGACGCTGAAGGTGTCGGCCATAGGCAGTGTGACGGTGAAGACACTGGACGCGGGCGCACTGCAACTGAGCGGTCAGGTGGGGGATGTGGACGACACCCTGAACAACCTTGAGTTTGTCGCCAACCCGGACACACGCAGTGCCGGACTGCACATCACCACCGACGACGGCGACAGCCGTACCCGTGATGCCGACGATCAAATCCCGCTCAAAGTTGTGTCGGCCCCGAAACTCACCGTGCCGGAAACGCCGGTTACGACCGAAGTGGGCCAGCCTACGCCGATCACCGGACTGGCGGTCAGTGACTTCGACAGCCCCCGTCTGACGCTCACCGTCAGCGGCAGCGACGGCACCTTAAGCCTTACCCCGGCGGGTGCGGCTACCGTGACCGGCACCGACACCGGCACGCTGACCGTCACCGGCAGCCCTGAGGATCTGGCTGCCAGCCTGGGCAGTTTGAACTACACCCAGACGACCACCAACCATGAAGTCAGCCTCAGCTTAAAACTCGGCGACGGCGATTCTTTCACCCCCGATGCAGTCGGCACTATCCCGTTGACGGCCAGTAGCCCGCCGGGCATTACCCTGCCGGAAGTCCAGGTGATTGAAGCGGCGAAAGCCGTGACCCTGACCGGCATTGCTGTGCGCGATGCCGACAGCCCGGAACTGATCCTCACGCTCACGCCGACCGGCGGCAGTTTAAGCCTCACCGCCCAAGGGGCGGCGACACTGGCCACACAAGACGACGGCAGTTACCGACTGACCGGTTCAGTGGACGACCTGAACGCCAGCCTGAGCAGCCTGAGTTTCACCGCAAAAGGCGACAACGACGCGCCCACGATCGCTTTAAGTCTGGACGATCAAGACCCCAACACCCCGGATGCGACCGCCACCTACACCCTGAGCCTCAAGCCCTTGCTGGCACCGGCAGCGGGCGGTGATCTCACCGTCACCGTACTGGATGCAAGCGAAGGCAAAATCCCGGAAGACAGCCTGCCCGAGGCGGCCAACATCCGTCTGACTCCGACCGTGTTGACCGACCCCAACGGCGATACCCCCAGTCTGGTTCGCATCCTCAGC
>JBPCSC010000224.1:0-2426 GCA_051007495.1 Methylococcaceae bacterium
GTTATGGTGGGGGCGGTGTTGCTAGGGCCAAGAATAGAAGTATTGGGATTACCGCCACTGGCCACCAGATCGACATTATTGGCCGAATTGACCGCCAAGTTGTGCATGAAGGTCATATTGCCGGGATAGGTCGCATAATTTTCCACCCAGTTGAGATCAGCAAACGCTGTCACACGGCCTTTGCTAAGGGCCTGATCCGCGATAACTATATTGTGCGAATCATCCGTCACGACCGGAATAGAAATATCCGGATCTATGGCAATAGGGGCAAACACGGCTGTTTTGAAAGAAGATATCCCGGACATCAACGGGGAGTCACTCAACTCTATGATGCCATCGCTTCCATTGTCGTGAAGACTGTCCGATAAAACCCTGGGAACGACTGAAATACTGCCGCCCAAACGTTGTATGGCATTCGAAATCACGGCATTTTGCGTTGGGGCGTAACCATTATGTTCCCCATTGAAATACAAACGTCCGCCAACATCCAGGAAGGAGTGCATTGCCGCTATTTGTGCATCACTGAAATTAGTTCTAGGAAACCAGATGATGGCCAGATCAAGACTACCCAAATCTTGGGTCAGATCGGCTATGGTACTGGTTTTGTAATACGCCGGATCCGCATCGTAGTAGGCTTTGAAGTTCTGGATGGCAACGCGCTGCTCAGAATCCGCTGCACCACTCAGAATACCAATATTGACTGTTCGTACCGGGAAAGGCAGGGGCGCAGGGCCGGGGCCAGTGGTCAACACCTTTGTAGAAACGGTAGCTGCCAGCGTCTCCTGATAATCCGCCTCTGCCTGTGCAGTGAAAACTTGCGGCGTTTCGATTGGCCCCACCTGTGTTTCCAAAACCCAGTCGCCTCCCTTGCCTACATTACCGGTCAGGTCGTCAGAGGCCGCCACATCACGCCCGATCTGGCTGGCCAATCCCTCCACGAAGCGCAAATCCTGTCCCACATCACAGCCATACAACAACACATCACCACCTTCCGCCAAGGCTCCGCCCAAGGCCGCTAACTGCGTGGCGTGCTCAGTCAGATTGTCAGTCGTCAGTTTGAGCGTGCCCAAATCAAGCTGCCCGGCAGCCCCATGACTCACCAAATGAATGGCCTTTAGCCCCGTCACTCCGTTCAAAGCTTCTGCCATTTGCTGCAAGCCATCACGGGTGTGATCAAGCATCACAACCGCCGCACCGGGTTTTACTCCGGCTTGCAATTGTTCGGCATGAGGCAAATTGTCTTCGATGAAGACATATTCAGAAGGCGCGGATGAAAAAATGGCAGAAACATTTAAATTGGCTGAAGTCATGATTTTATCGCTGGTGTCGGAATTAAAGATGAATCGTAGGTGAACATCCCTGGGGATTGGGCCATTCTGCGCTTTTGAATTTTTGTTTGTCAACGCTTTAGGTGCTTCATTAAAGCGGATACTGTCAAATGGCTGGGCTACGTTATTGGCTCCTTTTCATCCCTATATCGGAGTCCTCCATGTCCCCAAGCAAAATCAGTTCGCTTTCAGGTTTGCCACTGCTCGCCATTTTGAGCGGTCTGCCGTTGCCATCCGCTCTGGCCGCTTTGCCTAACGGTGTTTCATCAGGCGATGTTACCGACACTTCCGTCGTACTGTGGGCGCGTAGCACCCAGGTCGGCCCTATTCGTTTCGAGTGGTCGGAATCGTCCGATTTCAAAGACGCTCAATACACATTAAGTGGTGTCACGTCCAAACAAGTCCCGGCCAAAACGATGATTGAGGACTTGAAACCAGCCACGCGTTACTACTTCCGTGCGGTTGATTTATCCGGCAAAACCGCTGCTGGCCAGTTCCGCACTTTGGCGATGGCCACAGATGCCGCATCGCTTAATTTTGGAGTCAGTGGTGATATCCGCCCCGAACTGGCTCCTTACACCGGCATACGCAATGCCGCAGCGGCCGGTCTGGATTTCTTCATCTGCATGGGCGATTGCATTTATGCCGAAAACTACTCGGTAGAAGCTGTTCCCACCGCCAGCACGCTGTCCGCCTACCAGGCCAAATATCAGTTCACCCTGACGGCCAAAAACGGATTAAATACCTGGGCCAATCTGCGTGCGGCCACGGCCCAGTTTGCGGTAATGGACGATCATGAAGTGATCAACGACTATTTCGGTGGGGGCAAACCGACCGACGATGCCCGCTTTGACAAGAACGGACAATACGTCAATGAAACTTTAAGATTCTGGTCAGGTGTGGAAGCCTTCAGCGAATACATGCCAATAGCCGACGAATTTTATGGCGACACCGGAAACGCGCTGGATTCCTACAAAACCAAGCTGTACAGAAGCCGAACGCTGGGTCAGGCCGCCATGATGGCCATAGTGGATACCCGTTCCTTCAGAGACAAACCCTTAACCCCGGTCACTGATTTAAGCCCGACCGGTGTAGGTG
>JBPCSC010000225.1:0-1821 GCA_051007495.1 Methylococcaceae bacterium
CCCAACTGCGCTGGGCCGACCAAATCCTGTTCGCCAACAGCGCGGATGAAGCTCTGCGCTAAGTCACCAACCACCTCGCCCGAGTTGATGCGGCCCGCAGCAGCGCACCGCATCAACAACCTACCCGCCACGCCCCAAACAAGTAGCGGTTGAGGCAATCACCAGAACATGGATGATGCGGGTTATCCGGCCTATCAATCACGGCCCACTGTAATCCCACACCGTACCCTTGCCGTTGCCGATCACAATATCATTTGGACCCAGCAGCACCGTTCGCCCAAACTGCTCGAACTTGCTCTTGCCGACACGATCACGCGCCACGGCCCAGCCGCTGTTGCGTAACTGATAGAGATACACCCGCCCTACATCCAGTTGATTATCCCCCTCGATATCCGGGCTTTGATCGGCCAGAGGTGCGCCCACCAGCAAGGAATGCCCCTCCGCCGACAGGTGCAGCGTACTCCCAAACCCAGCACCGCTGCGGATCAGATGCTCCGGGTTGAGTTGCAGATAACTGCCGCGTAGCCAAGTCTGGCTGCCGGCATCGTAGCTGTACATGAACACCCGTCCTGACTCTGCCCGGTTGAGACCTGTGGCCGTCGTAACCGAAGCGAAAGGGGCCGACACGGCGAAAATATCCCCGGCCAGGCTTAATTCTGTGCCCAGTTCCCCGGTGCGGAACAAATCAGGATCAGGCAAGGGCAAGGTTCCCGCCGGGGCCGCCTGCCAGTCATCGCCGTGCAAGCGATAGGCATACACCGCACCGTTGCGAAGTTTCACCTTGGGATCAGGATTGCTCTGCGCCTTGGGTGCGCCCACCATCAGCCAGTCGCCGCTCATCGCCACACTCGCCCCAAATCGGCTGCCCTTGCCTATGGGCATCAAAACTTTGCGATACACCCACTGCCCCTGCTCGAAGGCATAGAGATACACCCGGCCATCGTCTTTGATCACGCCTGGCGCACCGATGGCCAGCCAGTTGTCCGATTGGGCCAGCGCGGTACCGAAGGCGGCCTTGGGATAAGACTGCGGGGCCGCCAGCGTTTGCACCGGCTGATTGCTGCCGGTCAGCGGATACACATAGACCTGACCGATATCCACCAGCGCGTCCCGATCAAGCTTGGGTGCCGCCACGAACGCCTGAGTTTCGGTCAACACAATCCGGCTACCAAAGCCATCGCCCGCCTTGCCTCGCGAGAGCGGCAAACCCTGCTCCTGGAACGCACCGCCCGCCGTGCGTTGCCAGACATGCACCGCCCCGCGAGCCTTTTGACCTTGGGACGTTTCCGCCGGAGCCCCCATCCACAGCACATCGCCCTGCACAGCCATGGCTTGCCCATAACTCGTGCCGCTGCTGGCTTGCGGTGCCAAATCCACTGGCTGACCCGCCAGGATCTGAGCCAGATCCACCCCGGAAACCACCGCCGGCGCACTGCCGGTGGTCACGCTGAATGTCCCCGTCACCCCGCCAATGTTGAGCGTCGCGGTAACGGTCTGCCCATACTGCGCCGACGCGTTCACTTGCAGCGTCACCGCATCACCGGCCTTGACCGTCCCCGCCGTGGACACAAACGCGCCAGCGTTTACCGAGTAAAGACCGCCACTGATGCGGATTACCGCCGGGCTATTCAGGCCCTTGAGGGTCACGGCATTGGAGGTGACCGTTGCACTCAAGCCCACGCCGGTTTGCGGGCTGAAGCTGAAGGCATCGGGAGTGGTATCGGCGGCCGGAGCCACCACGCCCACGGTGCTGACGCTGAAATCATCACTCACCCCGCCGATGTTCAGCGTGGTGGTGAGGGTGGTTGCCGGGGTACTGGG
>JBPCSC010000226.1:0-9626 GCA_051007495.1 Methylococcaceae bacterium
AGAAGTGCTGATTGAGCGTAGCCGCAACCGGGGGCGGGTGGGCAACATTTACAAAGGCAAGATTTGCCGGATATTGCCCGGCATGCAGGCGGCATTCGTAGACATAGGCCTGGAAAAGTCTGCATTTCTGCATGTTTCGGATTTAAGCAGCCAGGATAGGGAAAAGGCTCAGGGCGAGCAGATTGAATCCGTATTCCGAGACGGACAAGACGTGGTCGTGCAGGTCATTAAGGATTCCATAGGGGCCAAAGGGGCGAGGGTCAGCACCGAGATCAGCATTCCTTCGGTCTATCAGGTGTATATGCCGCAAGCCCGCAATTCGGGCGTTTCCCAGCGCATTGAGCAGGAATCCGAACGCAATCGCCTCAGGTCGTGTAACGAAACCTTCCAGAAAGAACATGGTGCCGGTGGCTTTATCGCCCGTACCGCCGCCGAAGGCATGGACGAAGCGGCATTGCGTTCGGATATGTTGTTTCTGCTCAAGTTGTGGAATTCCATAGCCCAGCGCAACAAGACCGCCAAACCCAAAACCCTGCTGCATGAAGATTTACCCCTGAGCATGCGGGTTTTGCGGGATATGCACCGGGCCAGAACCGAAAAGATTCGGGTGGATTCGCGGGAAACCTTTATCCGCCTCAGCAGGTTTACTCGTGAGTTTGCCCCTGAACTGGTTCCCATTATTGAGCATTATTCAGGGGAACGGCCATTGTTCGAGTTATATGGTGTGGAGGAAGAAATACATAAAGCCCTGGAGCGGCGGGTGGCGTTGAAATCGGGCGGGTATTTGATTTTCGATCAGACCGAAGCCATGACCACCATAGATGTGAATACCGGCGGTTTTGTAGGCGGACGCAATCTGGAAGAAACCATATTCAAAACCAACCTGGAAGCCACTCAAACCATAGCCCGGCAACTCAGGCTCAGAAATCTGGGCGGAATCATTATTATCGACTTTATCGACATGATGGATGGCGAACACCGCCGCCAGGTTTTGCAGGCACTGTCCCGGTATCTGGATAAAGATCACGCCCGGAATAATATCAGCGGAGTATCGGCTCTGGGTTTGGTTGAAATGACCCGCAAACGCACCACTGAAAGCCTGGAACATATACTCTGCCAACCCTGCCCGACGTGCAGCGGGCGCGGTTCACTCAAAACCGCCGAAACCGTATGTCTGGAGATTTTTCGCGAGGTAATACGGGAAGTGCGCCTGTACAATGTGCAGGAGTTATTGGTATTGGCATCCAATGAAGTAGTGGAACGTTTACTCGACGAAGAAGCCAATGGCTTGTCCGAACTGGAAACCTTTCTGGGTATACGCATCAAGTTTCGGGCTGAATCCCAATACAACCAGGAACAATACGATGTGGTATTGCTGTGATGATGAGTGGGTCATGGTGGGCGCGTCTGGTGTTGCCGGGTTTGGCGGTATGTCTGGCGGCTTTTGCCGTGCTGATCAGCCTGATTCGTTTTTGGGTAGTACCAGAACTGCCACGCTACCGCCCTCAACTGGAAACGACGATCGGGGCCTTGCTGGGTGAGGGGCTTAGTATCGGGTCGTTGTCGGCCGAACTGGATGGACTCGACCCGGCCCTCATGGCCAGGGATGTCTGTGTACTGGATTCAAACAACACCCAGGTGTTGTGTCTGGCCCAGATTGAAATACACCTGGACACCCTGCGTACCCTGCTCACCTCCCAACCGGCCATACGCCAGTTGCGGATCACGGGAACCGACCTCACCCTCGTTCGAGACCTATCAGGCCATATTCGCATTTCAGGCTTAAAACCTGCGGCCACCACACCTGCCTGGATGCTGGCCATTCGCCGTATCAGCGTGGTCAATGCTCATCTGCATTGGCTGGATCAGGCCGTGGGAGACACGGCCCTCGATCTGGGTTCGGTGACGGCAGGCCTGGTTTTACGGGATCAAACCCATGTCATGAGCCTGGATGCCACTCTGGCCGCCACGCTGGGTCAGCGGGTCAGCGGGCAAATTCAGTGGGGGGCAGACGGCCAAACCGGTCAATTTCATCTGGAACTCGACCAACTCCGGCTGGATACGCTGGCCGGATTCTGGCCCAGCCTGCCGATTCGGGTGAGGGCGGGCGCACTGAGTGGTTCTCTGGCGGGTGACTGGAACGGCCCGCACCACCAAACCCTGAGCGGCGACCTGCACCTGGGCGACACGGTTTTGTCCCGGCTTGACCCATCCGCCACGCCGGTGGGCTTCTCGCTACCCGGAGCCCGGTTTTCCCTCAACCACGACACTCAGGACTGGCATCTGTCTGTGTCTCGCTTTCAACCCAAAATGCAAACGCTCTGGCCTGAATCCCAGGCTGAAGCCCGCTTTAGCCTTAATAAAGCCGGGCTTCCAGGCCGCTTGAGCCTGTCCGCTGATTATCTGGACATCGCTGATGTGGCCGGCCTCATCCGGGAACTGGCTCCTTCGGACACCGCCTGGAGCCAGTATTCGTCTTCGTTAAATCCCAAGGGCCGTTTGCGCCAACTGCGGGCCTATTACGATCCCGCAGCCAGCCTGGGTCAGCGTTGGGGGGGGCAGGTTGAGGTCGAAGCCCTCTCGCTGACGGCCTTTGACAAAATACCCGGCGTTCAGGGCGCACACCTAAGCCTCAATGGCAACGACCACAGCGGTCAGATGAACTGGAGCGTGGAGTCTGGGCATATCGACCTGCCGCGAGTCGGATTTCGGCACGGTTTGCCGTTAGACCATTTAACCTCCAGGCTCAGTTGGCTCAACAACGGCACTGATTGGCACATCGACGTCCCCGATCTGCACTTTGAGCAGGGTCGGTTTCATGGCGCACTCAACATGAACCTGACGCTGCCCGGTCAGGCCGATGAGTCGCCGTGGATCGCGCTCAATGCACAGGTGTTTGAGGCGGATGCGACAACCGTCCTCGATCTCATGCCGCGTGGGGTAATTCCCCTGACCGCTTCCTGGTTCGACAAAGCCTTGTCGCGGGGTTTCGTTCATCGTGCCGATGTGGTGTTGCAAGGCCCTCTTCGTCAGTTTCCGTTCCGGCACGAGGAAGGGAAGTTTGAAGTTTCATTTGACGCAGAAGATGTGGAACTGCTGTTTCATCCTGAGTGGCTACCACTGACCGGTTTGAATGCACGGGTGCGCTTTATCGGGCCTTCGCTGGAAATCGAATCAAAACGTGGACGCATCGGTCAGGCGCAACTGTCTGAGGTTTCTGCGCGTGTGAATGATCTCAACATTCAACCCTGGCTGGAATTACACGGCCAGGCGACAGGCCGACTGACCGAAGCCTTTGAGGTGCTGTCACACTCACCCATACAGCGGATACCCGCGCAACTGGATCGACTGCTGTCGGTGTCGGGCAATACTCAAGTGGAGTTGAACCTCAAGGTGCCTCTGGATCACCGACTGGGCCAAACCGAGGTGCAAGGCACTGCCCACTTCAACCACGCGGGATTACAGTTCAGGGATTTGGGGCTAAACGTCGACCAGATTGAAGGCCCGCTCAATTTCACCCGTGAGCGACTGTCGGCCCAAGGCATAAGCGGTCGGTTTTTATCCCGACCGGTGGGGGTCAAGGTCAGTCAGGACAATAACAACATTTTCATAGACGTAGATGGCTCTGCCGACGCACAGGCCCTCAGCCAGTTGTTCACCACACTGGGAAGGGGAGGGCATGCTCTGGTGCCACCTGCGCTGTGGTCGCGGGTCAAGGGGGCGATGGAATACCGTTTACACCTGGACATTCCCGAGTCGCTGGGGGCGCGTAATGAGGACTTCAAACTAAAACTGCAATCCAGCCTACAGGGCATGGCACTGGACTGGCCCAAGCCCTTGGGCAAAAGCGAGAAGAGTGCGTTGCCTCTGGCGGTCGATTTGACCTTACGACCGGGCAGCGACGCCCCGCTGGGCATTAACCTCGACAATGCCCTGCAGGCCCGGTTGCGCTTTTCCGAACTGAGCAAGGGGTTTGCCTGGAAAGGCGGAACAGTGGCCGTAGGCCGATCAGTGCCGGACACCCGCCCCACAAGCGGGCTGACCGTGCTGGCCCGTTTTGATGATCTGGAACTCAGCGAATGGCTGCCTGCCTGGGGTTTGGTGGCCAATTCTTCCCGGTCAGAAGCCGAAACAACAGGACTCGACACGCTGGAACTGGACATCAACCGACTGGCTTTTCAGCAACAGGCCTTGGGTGACTTGCACCTGTCTTTGAGGCAAGATAACGGGCTTTACTCAGGCGACATCAGCGGTGATCTGGCCCAGGGACGATTCAGCGCGGGGCGCGATCGGGTGCGTGTGGCACTGGACCACGTACGCTGGCCACCACTAAACCCCCGCACCGAGCGGCGTGATTCCACCCCGACCGAAACCTGTACCGATTGCGCGACAACCGCTGACTGGCCGGCACTGGATATACACGTAGCGAAGATGTTCTGGCACAACGTGGAACTGGGCCAGTTGCACCTCAACACGCAAACGATGCCGGGTCGTATCAAACTTCAGAACCTGCAACTGGATGCCCCCGGCCGGAAGTTATCGCTGGAAGGGGAATGGAGCCTGCTGGGCAGCCATCCGCGCAGCCACATCAAAGGCCAACTGCACCTGGACGGATTGGGCCAGACCCTGGCCCAGTTTGGGTTTCCGGGCAAACTCAGAGACACCCCGGCACGCTTTGAGCTTAATCTGGCCTGGCCTGGCGGGCCACAACACGCCACCCTCACCCGGTTGGTGGGCCAGATCGGGGTTGATCTGGGTAAGGGCGGAATACCCGACATCGACCCAGGCCTGGGGCGGGTGCTGGGTTTATTGAACCTCGACACCCTCTGGAGACGTTTAAGTTTTGATTTCAGCGATTTGTTCGGGGCCGGATTGGCCTACGATGGCATCAAAGGGAATTTACGTCTGGACAATGGCCAGGTGCTGACCGAAGGACTGCTGATTGATGCGGTTCCGGCCCGCATCCTCATCAGCGGGCGGGCTGGATTGCTGCAACACGATCTGGATCAAACCGTGACGGTCATCCCCCACACCACAGCCGCACTGCCCATAGCCGGGGTTTTGGCCGGTGGCCCTGCCGTGGGCGCGGCTGTATTGGTAGCCCAGCAACTCATAGGCGATCGGGTGGACAGCATCACCGCCAGCCAATACAGCCTGAAAGGCACCTGGCAAACCCCCCGCATCGACAAATTGCCCAACGCCCCTCCACTGGAATGGCTAAACAAAGCCTGGAGCGGCTTCAAGACATTTTCCGGGCTGACACCCTCACCCACAACAACAAAACAGGAATAACAACATGAAAAAAACGCTACTGGCCGCCGTGCAAATGGCTTCAGGGCCTAAGGTGAGAGCCAATCTCATAGAGGCCGTTCGCCTCATCGAACGCGCTGCCGCAGAAGGATCCAGCCTGGTGGTGTTGCCTGAAAACTTCGCCATCATGGGGCTGGAAGAGACGGACAAACTGGCCGTGGGCGAAGCCATAGGCAGCGGGCCCATTCAGGATTTTCTCGCCGAAGCCGCTGCCAAATCCAGGCTATGGCTGGTGGGCGGAACCCTGCCCATCCAGGCCGGTAACGGCAAGGTGCGGTCTACCTGCCTGATATACGACGATCATGGCCATCTGGCCGGGCGTTACGACAAAATTCACCTCTTCGACGTGAACGTGCCGGGTACGCAGGAACGCTATCGGGAATCCGCCACCATAGAAGCCGGCACCGATCCTCTGGTACTTGACACCCCGTTTGGGCGGGTAGGTGTAGCCATTTGCTACGATGTGCGTTTCCCCGAACTCTTCCGGCACATGCTGGCGGGTGGCGTGGATATCCTGGTAATACCTTCCGCTTTTACCGCACAAACCGGGGCCGCCCACTGGGAACTGCTCATCCGCACCCGTTCGGTGGAAAACCTCTGCTACACCGTCGCCGCCAATCAAGGTGGTTTTCATATCAATGGCAGAGAAACCTACGGACACAGCATGATCGTTGACCCATGGGGTCAAATTCTGGCCTCGCAGCCACAAGGGTCTGGCGTGGTAACCGCAGAATTTGACCCGGATCGCCTGGACAAAGTCAGAATGGCCTTTCCGGCCCTGGAGCATTGCCAACTGATTCCAGGCCGCTGAGTCCCAACCCCCTTTTCCTTACCCCAACCCATTATTGACATCATGAATTCAAACGCACTTGCCATCGCGCAACACACCCTGCTGGAACCCGTCGGCCTGTCTCAAAACAGCCTGGATCAAGTCATGGGAGAATTACTGGCATCCCGACTGGATGCCGCCGATATCTACCTGCAACAAACCCGTTTCGAGTCGTTCGGTCTGGAAGACGGCATAGTCAAAGATGCCAGCTACAGCATTGAACAAGGCGTGGGGCTTAGGGCCGTCACCGGTGAAAAAACCGGTTTCGCCTACAGCGACGAAATCGCTTTGCCCACCTTGCTGCAAGCGGCCCGAAATGCCCGAGCCATAGCCCGTTCAGGCCAGCAAGCCAGAACTCAAGTTGGGCCAACTTTACCCCCACCGGCCTTATACCAACCGATTGATCCGCTCTGCTCTCTATCTGAAGCCGACAAAATGGACATGCTGAAACGGATAGATGCCATCTGCCGACAACAGGATCCACGGGTGGAGCAGGTCATGGTCAGCCTGTATGGCTGTCAGGACATCGTGATGGTGATGGATCATCAAGGCATGATGTTTGGCGATGTACGTCCTTTGATTCGCCTCAACGTATCGGTCATCGTCGAGCAAAACGGGCGACGCGAACAAGGCAGTGCCGGCGGCGGTGCTCGCACGGGCTACCATTATTTTCTGGAAGACGACAAGGTTTTGGAATATGCCCGCGAAGCCGTGCGGGTGGCATTGGTCAATCTTGAAGCCGTAGACGCACCGGCGGGCACCATGACCGTGGTGCTGGGTTCAGGCTGGCCGGGCATATTGCTGCACGAAGCCATAGGCCATGGCTTGGAGGGCGATTTCAACCGTAAGGGCACTTCAGCCTTTGCGGGCCGGGTGGGTGAGCGAGTGGCCTCTGCCTTGTGTACGGTAGTGGATGACGGCACGCTGCCTGGGCGGCGCGGTTCGCTGACGGTTGACGACGAAGGCACGCCCGGTTGCAACACGGTGCTGATCGAAAACGGCATACTCAAAGCGTACATGCAGGACAAACTCAATGCCCGGCTAATGGGGGTTGCACCCACAGGCAATGGGCGGCGTGAATCGTACGCACATCTGCCCATGCCGCGCATGACCAACACCTACATGCTGCCCGGTCAGCACGATCCCGACGAGATTTTGGCCTCGGTCAGCAATGGCCTGTATGCCCGGAATTTTGGCGGCGGCCAGGTTGACATCACGTCTGGAAAATTTGTGTTTTCAGCCAGCGAAGCCTATTTGATCGAAAACGGCAAAATCACCCGTCCCGTCAAAGGGGCCACCCTGATAGGCAACGGCCCGGATGTGTTAACGAGAGTCAGCATGGTTGGCAACGACCTGGCTCTGGATCCTGGAGTAGGCACCTGTGGCAAAGACGGCCAGAGTGTACCGGTAGGGGTGGGGCAACCCACACTTCGCGTGGATGGGCTTACCGTAGGGGGAACGCGCCTGGGTGCAGAGTAGCCAAGGCCCGGCCTCGGGCTACGTGACACTGCCGGGCGCGTTCTGGGTCCTCGCACATCTAATGCCTGGGTTCATCCTTGTGCGAGGTGGTTTTGGCTTCTGACAACATATAAATCAAACCGGCCAGCATAGTGTCGGCCAGAGCGATGACAACCAGGTTTCCGTAATCGTCAAACATGGAATAGCTCCGAATCAAGTGGGTTAGAAAAAACCAACAGTAACGTATATTTGTTGCGAGACGCACAGGCTTTAAGTGTTAAGTAGAAAGGGCGAGATGCCCTCGATGTTTATGCTACTCCCCCATATTTCGGACCAGGACTTAAGATAGAAATCATCAGCAAAAATGGACTGGATTAAGGCAAGTGTATCTTGGAAGACCATGGAGCAGCGGGAACAATTAACCCTCGTTCTCTCTTAATGTAGCTCGTTTTTGGTCTGGACTTGGGGGAGTACCTTAAAGAACCAGGGTGGTATCAGCCAGTGCCAAGAGGCTTAGAAATCAAGATTGCTGAAAAGATGAACCTGCTGAAGAAGTGGGATGAAGAAGCAGGTAACAAATAATGATTAGACAACCCTTTGATAGAAATAAGCATGTTTACCACAATGAAGCATTCGTTGAATTGGTAAAAGATGCCGTTCGTTTCTTTAATGGAACACCAGTTCACGAACTGCCACCACCAGAAAGATTTCTTGGAACGGGTGTTTATGCACTCTACTATACTGGTGACAATCCACTTTATACGCGTTATAAAGAGCTAAATCGTCTTTCGTATGACTTCCCTATCTATGTAGGAAAAGCCGTTCCTGGTGGTTGGCGACAATCAAGAATTTCAGATTCTGAGTCAACACAATCAAACGAGTTGTATCGTCGTTTAAGTGAGCATAGCAGGAGTATTTCTTATGGTGATGGGTTGAACCTTTCTGACTTCTCTTGCCGATTCGTGTTTTTTGAAAAAGAAGGGTCAGACATGATTGGCTCAATTGAAGCTGCTCTTATCAAGCTGAATAGACCTCTCTGGAATTCATGCGTAGATGGCTTTGGCAATCATGATCCAGGCAGTGGTAGATATGAGCAAGCTCGTTCAGATTGGGATGTAATTCACACAGGTAGAGTGTGGGCAGATCGTTTGAATGGGACTCCGAACAGCAAGAATGATGTCGTTGCCAATGTTGCCAACCATCTGAAGAACCTGAAGAAGTAATAGTGAAATCATTAGAGATTTTTTCTGGAACTGGCGGATTAGCCAAAGGACTAGAAATTGCCGGATTTGAACATACATCTTTTGTTGAATTCAACAAGGATGCATGTGTGTCACTTAGAAATAATTTCAATCCAGAGATTGTTTTTGAAGATGACATAGCAGACTTTGACTTGAATTCCTTGGATGGCATCGACATCGTTGCTGGTGGGCCTCCTTGTCAGCCATTCTCTTTAGGTGGAAAGCACAAAGCACATCAAGACAGCAGGGATATGTTTCCTTATGCAATTCGTTGCATTGAACACCTTCAACCTAAAGCCTTCTTTTTTGAAAATGTAAAAGGTCTTCTCAGAGCATCATTCGCTGAGTATTTTGATTACATCATTCAACGGCTCACCTATCCACATTGCACGATCAAGGATGATGAGAATTGGGAAGATCACCTAAATAGACTCAAGAAATTAAGTCCCAAGAAATACGAAGGTGTTAGGTATGATGTTTCATTCAGGCTTCTAAATGCAGCAAATTATGGTGTACCACAAAAACGGGAACGGGTGGTTATCATTGGCATTCGTTCCGATTTAAAGAAAGAATGGAAATTTCCTGAGCCAACTCATACTGAAGATAGGTTGAATTGGGATAAATTTGTAACTGGTGAATATTGGGAAAAGCACAATATTCCAGTTCAAGAAAATGCTTCTCTTTCAAGAGTGTTGAAAGATAGGTATGGAATTTTTCCACTTGAAGAAGCAGCTTGGCAAACTGTTCGTGATGCATTGTTTGGTGTTCCGCATCCAAACGATAAACAC
>JBPCSC010000227.1:0-1503 GCA_051007495.1 Methylococcaceae bacterium
GTTGTTGACCTCTCAAGTCAACCCAATTCTTTTGTGTTGAAACATCTCTTCCTAAAACAACATTTTGATGATCACTAGTTGATGCTGTAACAAATACATCTGCTAGAACATATCGAGCATTAGTTGGAATAGTACTTGGTTGTAAAGTTATTGCTTGAGAGACTTGAGGTCCATAAAAAGACCATTCAGTAATACCTGGAGTTATTTCAATCCATTGTATGGAACTTACTATAGGGTTAACTATCGTCTCCAAACTTCCCACTTTTGTCTGTAGTTCCGCTACAGAACTATTAGTAACGGCTACCTTGCTATCAAGTGCTTTATAGTCACTCACAGATGTCTTATCATTCACAGCCGTCTCCAAACTCCCCACTTTAGTCTGCACAGTCGCTACTGAGGTCTGCACCCCCGCCACCGCGCTATTAGTAGCCGCTATCTTGCTATCCATTTGCTGATTGATTTGTGCCGTCAGTTGATTGGCCGACATGCGGGAGAAGTTTGCTGTGCCGGCCAGGGGGATAGTCAGGGTATCCAGGCTGGTTTGGAATACCAGTTCCTGTTGGTTTACATACACATCCTGTCCATTGGAACTGCCGTTTTTATTGCGCTCACAATTCACCATGACTTTATTAGCCGTGGACAATATAACCGGCGTCTGTTTATTCGGGTCTATGAGGGTCAACTGCCCATTATTGTTGAGTTTGCAAGTGGATTTACCAAAGCCTCTTTGGGTCACACTGTTAAGCTTTACGAAAACACTATTCGATTGCACACTCATGGCTACATCCAAACCCAGTAAATCACTGGAGGTTTGTACATCGAATATCACTCCCTTATTGGCTAAAGCCAGGCAGCGGTTCCAGGCACTTACCGATTCCTCATATACCGACTTGGATGATGCAGGAACATTCTGTAAATAACTGTTTTTATCGAAGTTTCCTTTACACACCGAAGCCTGGGCATTGATGATGTCCGAGGTTGGTGCTGAAGCAGGATCGCTATCCGAGAAAAACCGATAAGCTGATCGAATAAGTGCCGTTTGATTATCGGTATTCGGTTTGCTGAAATCACTGGAACAGAACGTCGATAAAACCAAAGCCTGCGCATCCTCGGCACTGCCGTTTTGCGTGACGTTGTATTTACCCAGATTCAGCAAAGCACTACAGTTTTCGCCTATGGCGTGGGCCAGGTTGGGGAGGGTGAGTGTAAGAGTGAAGCAGACGATAATAGGGTATGAGTGGGTTTTGTTGTTCATGGTTTTATCTCTAGTTTAGATGGATTGGCTTTCTCGTTCCCGCGCTCCCGCGTGGGAATGCGTACCTCTGCGTTAGCACGCAGCAGAGTAGAGGCGGGAAAAGTACTCATTCAGCCTCCGTATGCGTTACCACGCAGGAGCGTGGTAACGAGAAATGAGTGGGGTTTATTTCTCGTTCCCGCGCTCCCGCGTGGGAATGCGTACCTCGATTGGTCAAGATAATCTCCGTATGCGTTAACACGCAGCAG
>JBPCSC010000228.1:0-3420 GCA_051007495.1 Methylococcaceae bacterium
AGTGTAAAGGTTGGCCCCGGTCGCGATTCCATCAAGCTTGGACTTATCGGTACTCGACATAAAGCCATTGGCCGAGGTGGTTGCGCTTGCGTGTACTGCACCGCCTGCGCCGACATGTGCAACCGGAACGCCGATCTCAATCACATTGCCGGCCAGGTCTTTTGTGAATAACCGCTTATCTGTAAGATTAAACGCCGGCTCGCCTGTTTGAAGATCAGCAGCGGCAGGCACCTTGCCCGCTAAAGATGGATTATCGTACTTGATAATTAGAGTAGTATTAGCCATTAGCTTTTCCTATTGGTTGTCATCAGCCGTTAGCCGTTAGCCGTTAGCCGTTAGCCGTTAGCCGTTAGCCGGAAAAATGATAAAAATACTAGACCGTTACCGCCAACTCTTCTGGTGCGTCAGGCGATTTAGGCCATTCAATAGTTTGCGGGAACCCTTCTTGAGAAGTAACATCACGCAATGCCTGACGATATTCTATCCAAGCCTGCTTTTTTACATCATCCAATGGTGCATCAGATAACTGCGTCCAGTCGCAATTACTCAACATATCATTGCGTTGCATTCTTAAACTCTGTGTCAGCTTAACTATCCTGTCGGCTTTTTCTACTTCCCAAACGGCATCGAAATCCTCTTGGGTCAGTACGTCGATTATTCCAGGAATGAGCGGATCTGAACCGTCATCGCAATGGCCGTAAAACGTAGGCCATTCACACGGCCACATTGATTCATTGGCGAAATCAACGGCAATACCCGGAACGTCTGGCAGGATAGGGCCATAAACACATGGCTCCTCGTTCATGGGGCGGCGTGTGTTGGCGTCTACGTAAGTGAACTTGATCAGCATAAAATACCCTCGTAATGGTTGGATTAACTCTCATATTTCTCTGCCTGCAAACTTTCGCAATGGTTATTTTCTGCGCTCGGTTTCCAGCAGTTTGGCACAGCCCAAGATAGGATGTTGCCGATTTGTCACGATTAGGATTTTTGCTATTCCTAATGCTATGAATGGCAGTATTAAATGTTTTCCGCCTCCATTCTTTTCTATATGGCCTTAGCACACTTCCGACAAAATCAATACCGTACCTGGAGGGCACTATTTGCGTTTTTGAGTGGGCCAGCTTTAGCCCAATAAAATCCAGTTCGTATTGCACTGCTTCAAGCACGGCATTGAGCGTGTCTTTTGATGGATCAATGAATACCATGTCATCCACATAGCGCACATAATGCTTCATTCCGTATTTTCGCTTTACCGCTTGATCTATTACATCAAGATAGATATTGGCGAAAAACTGGCTAGACAGGTTGCCTATGGGCAGGCCAATGCCAGGGGCCGCATTAAACAGGCTTTTATGTGGAGGCACTTTCAATAATTTACCTTTGTCCCCGCTGAATATCGAATTCTCTTTTACATTTTGAAAAATAATTTTCTCTATGATATTAAGCAAAAAATAATTTGAAACCCTTTTTCTAATAAGATTAAATAAAATATCTTGTCTGATGCTGCCAAAAAAATTAGCTACGTCTATTTTTAATATGTAGGCATCCTTGCTCCAGTTCTCTGTCGCGCTCAACAGATGCTTGCTAAGCCGGTTTGAAGCATACAGCGTACCCCTGCCTTTTATACATGCACATGAGTCGGCGATAAAAGAGCGTTCAAACTGAGGCCCTATAGCCCGGTACATCAAATGATGCACTATTCTATCCCTAAAATCAGCAGCCCAGACTTCTCTGGGCTTGGGCCTGGTAATGGCAAAAACAGTTAAGCTGCTGGGCTTCCATAGCCCATCCCGCAACTCGTAGTAAAGCTCCATCAAGTTGGATTCAAGATTCTGCTCGAACAAAATCGCGGAAGGCTTATTACGCTTGTGCTTGCGGCAATCGTAGTAACTTTCAAAAAGTTCGGCCACGGTAAAGTCATAGTCTTTGATCATTTGCGGACTGCTCTGACTGAGTTCGTATTATTCTTGTTGTTGTTGTTGTTGTTCTGGTTGCCGTCACCAAAGTTCTGGTTCCAGGCGTTGTTGGCATTGAACTCGGCATATCTGGGGTTTACACGTCAGAATAGCGATTGCCTAAACATCGACGCTATCCAAACTGCCCAAAGACGCGCACTGACCAAGCAATGCCGTATCTAACAGGGCATGGAGCTGGCGACTTACTCGCCAACTACCCAGACCAAATGATCGCGCAGGCCGTTTTGCCGTAACAAAGCAGCGTCAGGCGAGTTTTGCATAATACTTGGCCCACCCAGTTAACTGCTTCCCTATGTTATCTGTATGAACCACCGTGGCCGCAAATTGGCTGGCAGAAATCAGGCGCAAATCCTTTGACAGCCTTAATTGAAGCTGCAAGCACTGCAACTCCGCTTTAAGCCGCTCAAGAATAGGGTATTTCTCTTTAGCGCAGTTCGCCCTGAATACTAAATTCACGGTTTCCTGCGCGGTGGAAGAAATATCCCTGGCCAGTCCCTGCCGATACCCCCTCGGGTATTGTTGCGTCAATCGAGTCACCAAAACCAGTAACTCGTATGCTTCGCTGTAAATCGGCAGGTCAGTAGCCAGTGCCATGCAAAATTTCTCCAGCCAAACCAGCTATCCCCAAAGGGATAAAAATTAAAAAATTGATAAATGGCTAAATCAGGACTTTGCGGACTGCTCTGACTGAGTACGTATTACCCTTGAGGCCGCTGGTGCCGTTGAGGAACTGGGTGCCGCCACCAAAGTACTGGCCCCAGGCGTTGCTGGCATTGAACTCGGTAGCCGCCCAGTACCACGTAGTATCAAAACACTCCGTCCCGCCAGCTTGGAACGCTGTTGCAGCAGTCTGCGCGGGCGAGGAGGCTGTGTAAGCCACACCGTTGTACGCGCCACTTGCATCTACGCTGTAGTCATTGTCGCCGTTGCCTTGGCCGTCAACGCCGTTGTATGTACCAGCGGATACGCCCCAGCTTGCTAAGCGGCTCGCATAAACCGTATTTGATGCGGTCGTTGGCTTCAAATTGCGGTAGCACACTTCAAGCTCGTCTCTCGACGGCAGGTACCAGTCTGATTTAGAGGCAATGGTTAGCCCGCGACAAAACTGCGCTGCCGGGTGGTTGGCGTTATTCATGGCATTGCTATTGGACAGTCCATCATTAACTGACAATGTTCCAGGACTACTATCATTCGTGGTTTTCCACTGTTTCGTCGTATTGCCGCTGACTTTTGGGGAGACAATTAAAGCATACGTCAATCCACTTATGACTATTCTTCCCGCATAAAATCCACCCTCATAAACCGTCCCAGCCACTGTAGGCACAAACTGACTTGCTGTGGTAAACGTGCTATACGCATACCCGCCCCATCCATACGTAGTGCCTTTATGCCGCACGGCAATATAGTATGTGGTAGAAACGGCCAAGCCCGCCGTATTGGG